>DLFY01000272.1 GCA_002482415.1 Phycisphaerales bacterium UBA7708 | reverse complement strand
GCGCTATCAAAATATATCGAAGAGATCAAACGCAACAGCAGCCGCTGGATAAAAACCAAACACGAGGATTACCAGAAATTCGCCTGGCAAAATGGCTACGGAGCATTTTCGGTCAGCAGTTCGCAGCGGGACACTGTAATGCGATATATTGCCGAACAAAAAGAGCATCATCGCCACGTTACGTTTAAGGAAGAATTCCTGGCGTTTCTGGAAAAATACCATGTTGAATATAATGACCAATATCTGTGGGATTGATTATACTGCTTTTTCAGGCCAGATTGGAGTTATAATGACTTGCCTCAATGGTTAAAAGATATATAAGGGAATTACGGGTAATTGCTTATCTGACGTCAGATAAGAAGAACAACTTTTCAAGTAAGGAGGTCAACATGACGGAACAAATGCAGGACAATGCGGCGGGAATCGGGAATCAGGCGGCACAGATCGAAATGAAAATGCGGCTGGAGGGTCAGCTCGGGGGAGGGGCATCGTGGTTCTACTGGATTGCGGCCCTGAGCCTGATTAATTCGATCCTGTTTATGACCGGCAGTACGATTGGGTTTATCTTCGGGCTGGGCATCACGCAGGTGTTCGACGGCATCGGCGGTGAGCTGTCGGAGGAAATGGGGACAATCGCCAAGGTTGTTGCCTTTGCGTTCAACTGCCTGATTGCGGGGGTGTATGGCGTGTTCGGAGTCTTCAGTCACAAACGTTATACAGCCGTTTTTATCACCGGGCTGCTTTTCTATGGACTGGACGGATTATTGTGTCTGTTGGCACAGGATTGGTTCAGCGTGGCGTTTCATGCCTTTGCGGGTTTCAGTATCTTCAAGGGGATGCAGGCGGGCATGCAGTTGAATCAACTGGAGGCCGTGCCGGCCCAGCCTGCGGCTGGCGGCAATTCGTGTGGGCCGGAATAGGAAGAAATTGGGGTTAAAACAAAAAGGGCGACCGGGGGGTCGCCCCTGCGATTGTAATGAACAGGTAAAAGAAAGGGCGAACACACAGGTCCGCCCCTACGGTCGATACGGGATCATGCACGCCTGTTAGAGGGTGCGGATTTTGATGTTGCGGAAATAGGCGAGGTTGCCGTGATCCTGCAGGAGGATGCGGCCTTTGTCGGCCAGGCCGAAACTGGGGATATCCTTGTATTTGCTTTTGGCGACGATTTCGCGGAAGGCGGGGTCGTCGCGGGTATATTCGACGACTTTCTTGCCGTTGAGCCAGTGCTGGACGGTTTTGCCTTTGGAGACGATGCGGATGGTATTCCATTCGCCGATGGGTTTGACGACTTTTTCCGGGGCAGGGGCGATCAGGTCATACAGTGCCGCGAAGGTGCGGTTGCCGTTTTTGCCGGCTTTGGCGTCGGGGTGGTTGGCATCATCGAGAAGCTGGTATTCGAGGCCCAGGCCGGCACTGCCCTTGGAGAGGCTTTCGACGACGAAATATTTGATGCCGGTGTTGGCGCCTTTGGACAGGCGGGTTTCGAGCTGCAATTCGAAGTCGCTGTATTCATTGACGGTCACGATGTCGCCGCCGGAGCCTTTGGCGGGATCAAAAATAAGCAGGCCGTCCTGCACATACCAGCCTTTGGCGGGGAATTTATCGCTGTTGTGGCCGCGCCATGAGGATACATCCTTGCCGTCAAACAGAACGGTCCATTTTTTGTCATCGGCGGCGCCGGAATTGCACGAGGTGATGACCAGACACATTAAACCGACCAGGATACCTAACATTGTTTTCATAATAACCTCTATGTGAAATAATNNTTCTAAATTCTAAAAACGAAATTCTAAACAAATTCAAAATACGAAATACAAAAATAAAAATCTGCAAGTCACTGCTGGATACCCGCCTGCGCGGGTATGACAAGTTGTCAATGTAAACAACCTTCAATGCGGACAAAAAGCCGGCCGTGCGAGGTCGTACGGCCGGCCTGAACTATTCACTTAGACCACATTCGGGACGACGTAGGGCTTGCGATACTTGCGTGTCAGCAGTTTATCGGCCTCGGAATCGTCGATGATGCGTTCTTTTTTGCCGTCAAAGTTGATAGTCCGTCCGACGCGATAGGAGATATTGGCCAAAGCCGGGAGGGCGCTGGACATATAGCCCTGTTCGATGTCGGCGGTCAGGTCGGAGACCTTGCCGGAACGCAGGGCTGCAACGAAGTTGCCCATGTGTCCGCCGCCGCCGGCACCGGCGACATTCATCGGATCGGCTGCGGCATCTTCTTCCTGTGCATCAGAAGTCGGGCCGGGTTCGTTTTTGCGGCCGAAGAAAGTCGCCCATTTGGTACCGTTAATCCACATCCAGCCTTTGGAGCCGTAGAAGAAATTGCCGACGCCGACATTCATTTCCTCGTTGGTGTACAAGCCGCGGACTTCAAAAACAAACATTACCTTGTCGGCATATTCAAAGCTGGCCGTCTGGGTGTGCGGGGTGTCCTGGTCGCTCTTGATGGGCATCAGGGTGCCGAAGGAGCTGATGCGCGTGGGGTGTTCCTGTTTGTTGAGTCCCCAGCGGGCCACGTCGAACTGGTGCGGTCCCTGGTTGGCGATGTCGCCGCCGCCGTAGAGATAGTTCCAGTGCCAGTTGTAATGGAAGCGGTTGTAATTGAACGGCTGAAGCGGTGCCGGGCCGGTCCATTTGTCGTAATCGACATTAGCCATGTATTCGGCGGTATAGTTTTCGCCCTTGCTGTTGAAGGCGTAATAGGTGTAGTCGGGGCCGGTGCCGATGCCATCTTTGCAGGTGCCGATGGGGTCGCGGGGTTTGTAGCACAGGCCGCGGGCCATGTAGATATCGCCGATGCCGCCTTCGTGGAGGAAGGCCATCGCCTTGCGGACGCTGCGCATCGAGCGGTTCTGGAAGCCGACCTGGACAAGCCGGTTGTATTTGCGGGCGGCTTCGACCATCTTGCGGCCTTCGAAGACATTGTGGCAGGCGGGCTTTTCGACATAGACATGCTTGCCGGCCTGACAGGCCCAGATGGTTGCCAGGGCGTGCCAGTGATTGGGGGTGCCAATCAGCACCGCATCGATCTGCGGGTCTTCAAACATCTTGCGCATGTCCTTATAGGTATCGGGCTTATAGCCGTTTTTCTTTTCGATTTCGGCGGCCCGCTTATCCAGGACGTTGCCGTCGGCGTCGCAGATAGCCTTGAGGTGAATGCCCGGCAGAGCCATGCAGTCGCCGGTGATGGCCCAGCCGCGGCTGCGGGCACCAATGACGGCGATGTTAATGCGGTCATTGGCTCCGAGGGGCTTGAGGGTGGGGATTGCTGCGGTCTTTTTGGGTGCGGCACAGGAGGCTAACGCTCCGGCTGCCAGGACTCCGGCGGAGACTTTGCAGCTATCGGCAAGAAATTGTCGGCGGGACAACGAATGATCCGATTGACTCATTGCTAACTCCTTATTCAATAACAAGTAAAGAATAGCTTGCTCAGGACGGTACACGGGCCGTTCCGGCATCTGAATTAGGAATTATTGTGGCCCGCAGGCGGAATTTGTCAAGGAAAAACACCGAATTTTCCCAAGACGTGTGAAATTTCCTTGACAAACAATGATAACTTTCTTTTGATGAACGGCGTCCTAAAAGAAAAACCTGATTTTGGAGGATACCTAATGCAAACATTAACATCCCGGCGCGACGTATTAAAGCTGGCGGGACTGGGAACCATCGCGGCCGCAAGCGGTCAGAGTCTTGCCCAGACAAACCCGGACACAGTCAGTGCAGCAAAAATCCGCAAGCCCGCCTATAAAATTGGCCTGGCTTCCTATACCACACGCAAGCTGGACCTGGACCAGACCATCGCTATCGCAAAACAACTCAAGCTGGAGTGCATCTCCATCAAGCAGGATTTTCATCTGCAGATGAATAAGCCTGTTGAGGAACAGAAGGCGCTGGCTCAGAAGGTGCGGGATGCGGGACTGGATTTTTATGCGTGCGGTGTGATTTATATGAAGACCGCCGACGAAGTGAAACGGGCGTTTGAATTTGCCAAGACCGTCGGCATTCGTGTCATTGTCGGTGTGCCCAATCATGAATTGCTGGATTTGACCGAATCCTGCTGCAAAGAGTACGACCTGATTGTGGCTATTCATAATCATGGTCCCGGGGATAAGCTGTATCCCACGGCGGCAGGTGCGTATGAATTGATTAAAAACCGCGACAAGCGTCTGGGGTTGTGCATTGACCTTGGGCATACGATGCGTTCGGGCATCAATCCGGCCGAGGAAATCGCCAAAGTCGCCGACCGGCTGCTGGACTTCCATTTCAAGGATGTCACTGCCGCAGAGGCCAAGGGCGGTACCGTCGAAATGGGCCGCGGAGTTATTGATATTCCGGCGGTGGTTCGAGCACTGGACAAAATCGGCTATGACAAGCTGGCGGCATTTGAGTATGAAAAGGATCAGGATGCACCGCAGGTCGGGCTGGCCGAGTCGGTCGGGTATCTGCGCGGCGTCATCCGGACATTGCAGGGATAGCTCTCAATCGATATAATCTCTGGCAATCAAGGAATAATTTGAGTCAATTACTGTGGAGAAACCAGATGAAGAAAGCAGTTTTTGTTGTTATGACAGGATGTGTGGCGATGATTTGCAGTTCATGTCAAAATGCGTCGGCAAACGAAACCTCGTATTCGGTGACCCTGACGACGATGGACCCGGGGCATTTTCATGCGGCGCTGGTACAGAAGTCGATGTACCCGCAGGTCAATCCGAATGTGTATGTGTATGCCCCGGCCGGTGACGACCTGAACGAACACCTCAAACGCATTGACGGCTATAACAGTCGGGCCGAGTCCCCTACTGCATGGAAACAGCATGTCTATACCGGCGCGGATTATCAGGCTAAGCTGCTGGAGGAAAAGAAGGGCAATGTAGTGGTGCTGTCGGGCAACAACAAGCTCAAGACCGAATATATCAAAAACTGCGTGGACGCCAAATTGAATGTGCTGGCTGATAAGCCGATGTGCATTGACGGCAAAGGCTTTGAACTGCTGAAAAAGGCGTTCGAATCGGCCAAAGCCAATAATGTGCTGCTGTATGACATCATGACCGAGCGGTACGAGATTACCACGATCCTGCAAAAGGAACTGGCCCATACGCCGGAGGTCTTCGGTCAGCTCAAGCCCGGCACCGAGCAGGACCCTTCGATTGTCAAGGAAAGCGTGCATCATTTCTCCAAGATTGTTTCGGGCAGTCCGCTGAAACGGCCGCCGTGGTTTTTTGACACAACCCAGCAGGGTGAAGGCATTGTGGATGTGACGACGCATCTGGTGGATTTGTCGATGTGGGAGGCGTTTCCGGAACAGGTGATCGATTACACCAAAGATATCAACATTGTCTCGGCATGGCGCTGGCCGACGCTCATCAGCAAAGAGCAGTTTACCGGCGTGACACGACTGGGAGATTTTCCGGATTATCTGAAACCGCAACTGAACGCGGCGGGTCAACTGCAATGCTTTGCCAACGGCCAGATTAATTATACGCTGCGCGGCATTCACACCAAAGTCGCGGTGACCTGGGCGTTTGAAGCACCGGCCGGCGGCGGCGACACGCATTATTCGATTATGAAGGGCACCAGGGCCAACGTCATTATCCTGCAGGGGGCCGAGCAGAAATACAAACCCGAACTGTATGTCGAACCGACCGACGGCGTCACACCCGAACAGCTTCACAGCGCCCTGTTTAATGCCATCATCAAGCTGCAGCCGAAATATCCGGGCATTATGGCGATGCGTGAAAACAATCGCTTCAAAATCGCCATTCCTGAATCGTACCGTGTCGGCCACGAAGCCCATTTTGCACAGGTGACCGAAAAGTATCTGAAATACCTGGGCGAGGGCAAACTGCCCGACTGGGAAACGCCCAATATGATTGCCAAGTATTACACGACCACCACCGCCCTGAGCATGGCCAAGATGGGCCAACCGCAGGCCGGCAAACCTGCCGCTGCGGCTGTCAAGTCGGACATTCGCTTCGGCATCTGCACAGGCTCGGGTAATGGTGCCCTGCTCAAAGAGAACGGCTATGATTACATTGAAGAGGGGGTTCAGTCGCTGCTGGCCCCCAAAGTCACCGATGAGCAGTTCGCCCAGAAAGTCGCCCAGGTCAGGGCCGCGGGCATTCCGATTTATGCCTGCAATGGATTTATTCCGGCTGAAATGCGAGTGACCGGGCCGGAGACTAAACACGATGCGATTGTGGAGTATTCTGAAACCGTTTTCCGCCGGGCCAAAGAAGCCGGGGTCAAGCGGATAGTCTTCGGCAGCGGCAAGGCCCGGCAGATTCCCGACGGGTTTGACCGTCAGCAGGCCCGCGGACAATTTGTGGACCTGCTTAAACGGCTGGGCCCCATTGCGGCCAAGTATAATGTCATTGTTGTCATTGAGCCGCTGCGGTCGGGTGAATGCAATTTTGTTAATACAGTAGCCGAAGGAACGGCCATTGCCAAAGATGTGAATCATCCCAATATCAAGGTGCTGGCAGATTTTTATCACATGGCCCAGGAAAATGAAGGGCCTGACGCACTGGTCGCAGCCGGGGCGATGCTGCAGCATTGTCATATTGCCGAAAAGGAGAAACGCACGGCGCCGGGAATTGCCGGGGATGATTTTACGCCGTACTTCAAGGCCCTGCGGCAAATCAATTATGCCGGCGGTGTCTCCATCGAAGGCGGCTGGGGGGAAGGACTTGAGCAGAATCTGGCCAGGGCATTGGCCACGATGAAAACCCAGGCGATACAGCAGTAACCCTTTATTGCTGCAGCGCCCGGGCCGTTACTTATGATTATTTCTCTTGATCTTTCTTTTCTTCTTTTACACATTTTGGTGCAGGCTGCGGGGTATCTCGCGTCGCCTGTCCATGCAGCACATCATTGGGGTCAAACCACATCGGGTCAATACAGATAAACCGGTCCCACGCAATATCGGGGCCTTTTTTCTGATGATACACATGCCAGAGATTGCCCTGGGCATCTTTGGTTACGGTCCCATGTCCCGGCCCGTAAACTCCTTCACTGCCGTCGATGATGGGATTGCCGGAGTATTTGGTGAACGGTCCCATCGGATTATCTGCGGTGGCATACCCGACGCCGTAAAACCGTGAATCCGCCCCGCTGCCGGAATACAACAGATAATAGGTCTTTTTGTGCTTAATCATCCATGGGCCTTCATTGACCCTGCCGGAACGCCATTCCCAGGGCTGGCTGGGAACCATCAGGAGCTTCTTTTCGCCCTTGGGTTTGAGCGGCGTTTCCATCGGCTGCACGAAAAGCTGACCGACATCGGTGCAATACAGATAGTACCGGCCGTCGTCATCCTGAAACATGTGACCGTCGATTACGCCGGGCACAATAATGCCGTGGTCTTCAAACTTGCCATCGGGCTTGTCCGCTACCGCCACACCGACACGAAAAGCCGCGGTATAATACATGTAAAATTTCTTATCAGCCTTATTGTAAAATACATCGGGCGCCCAGACATTTTTCCCACCGGGACGAAATACCTCGGGGCCCTTGGTCCAGTGCACCATGTCAGTTGAGGTATACACGTGATAGCTGACATTGTTGCCCGTTGGATACATATAGTACACGCCCTCATGCAGTATCACCGTCGGGTCGGCCAGGCCCATTTCTGAAATCACCGGGTTGGTATAAGTCGCCTCCTCCGCCCCACCCCATCCGGCCAGCATTAAAACACCCAATATCCATACATAAATCAATTTGTTTTGCATAATCCACCTTGTTATTACTGGTTATTATCCGTTTTTTGAGTATACACGCTCCTTTATTAATGACGCAGTGAGTCGGGATTTCTTTACATCATTTTACGGAAAATATGCACCCAGGGCGCATAAAAAAAGGCGCCATATCCGGTTGAATATGACACCTTATTGTAATTCAGAGTGAACAACTATGCAGACGGACCAATTCGGCTTGGACTGGGTCGTCGAATTGCCAGCCATAAAAATGTCAGCACCAGCCCCATGCCGACAAGACTATAGACTAAGCCAAAAATTCGTTTGGGAGTAAATCCCATCGAATGGATATATTGAATCAGCCAGCACAGCGGCCAGCTTAGAATGCACATCAGCATAAAACTCAAACAGACTGCGGGGACAAGATACGCCAGATATCCGAAATAAGTGGTCCTGTTGCCGACCCACCGAACTATTAAAGCATAAGGCAATGAAAGCACGGCTATCGCGGTAAACCAGAATAACCACTTTCCGATGGTGGGCTGGTCCATCGCAAATCCGGCATGACAAATATCAAAGGGATCGGAAAACAATCTGCCGCTGAACACATATCCTGGAACAGCCCCGGACACCACGGAAAGAACAGGTTGTCTGGCAACAGACCAGAAAAAAATCACAACAGGCACCATTGCAGCCAGGATTATCCAGGGATTGATCTTTTGATGAATACGAGCAATCAGCGATTCCTTTGATATATCGACAGTCATGATTGTCTCCGCCAGTGTTTCCAGCCTTGCTGCATCCGAATATAATTCATGTCATTGGGACGTTATTTCAGTTGAGTACCATCGTGCGAATCATCCAGTCGCCTTTGTCAAACGATTCCGGCTTGACATTATCCGTGGTTGAACCGGTAAACGAGTGGCCGGAGGCTTGGGCATCATAATGCACATAGACACCTTTGGTCTGTTCGGGATTGAAATCGACAACGACACAGAATGTCGCAGGCACATCGACCGGCTTGGGCAGTTTGACGGTGTACCAGGCCGGATCGCCCCGTTTGAACAGCGAATATGGAAACTCCATTTCCTCGATAGTCTGATTATCCCCATCGGTCAGGACGATTTTAAACTTTTCCTGCGGCGGCTGCGGGGTACCGTAACGGGAGCCATAAATCCTGACGGCCATGACCTGGCATTCTTTTTCGCCTTCAAATCTAACCACATGGGCACCGCCGGCAACACTGGACTTCCCGGCTGATTTTCCGTCGTCATAAGCCTGTTCACTGGGTTTGGCTGCCGCTTTTTTCTGGGCCGGTGCGGCGGATATGGTCTTGGCCCACTTGCTTACCGCTTCATCGACCGAGTTAAACCGGTCGTTGCCGAGATTGAGCCATTTGCCATTTTCGCTGCTGAAATACCGCACATCGAACGGCGCAACAATCTTTTCGGCGGACAAGACCTGCGGCAGCTCAGCCACCACCATCGCTTTGGCATCGGCCTGATAGACTTCCAGAATCTTTGCCCCGGCCAGCACCTTGCCCCAGTCGGCGGGGGTTTTTGCGATTTCGTCTTTCATTTTAGGCGCCAGCTCTGCAGCCGAGACCTGCTTCCAGTTGATCTTATTCTGGCTGGAGAGCTTGTTGATGCTGGCATAGGCCGCCTCGGGCGTGCTGAAATCATCGTCTTTTTCAAATTGATCTACGGAACGATCGACCGAGTATGATTTTCCGGGAACAGCTTGAGTTACTTTGACGCCGGAATTGCCATTGATTTTGCGGGCCTCNNTCCAGCATGTCATCAGGAATTGGCGTTGGATTGCCTGCGGCGTCTTTGGTCGCAAACAGGATGATATACCATGGGGCAGGCACGCCGGTTTCGGATTTGAAATTCTTATGTGACGGGCTGTTAATGCCAACACAATACACCTTGCCCGGCTCAAGTTTGACATTGACCCGACAGGTCTTCATATCGGGCAGATAACTCGGCGAACCAGCCAGTTCCGGATAGGTCTCGCCGCCGCCGGTCCATGACCAGGACCCATCCCTCATTTTGCGGTCAAAGGTCACTGCGATGAATTTGGCCGCAGGATTCACATCATTGGCAAACGCTTCGGGAACGGTTTTGACGATTGCCGGTGCGCCGGATTCAGCGGATTTCTCCTGGCCGGTCCCTTCGGCTGCCGCAGCAGCAATCGCTGCTTTGTTAATCTGCTGAGCACGCTTCAGCAGGTCATCGGGGATGGGGGTAGGTTTGCCATTGGCATCTTTGGTGGCAAACAGAATGATATACCAGGGCGCCGGTTCGCCTCGCTCATTTTTGAAATTTTTGTGAGAGGGGCTGTTGACGCCAATCCAATAGACCTTGCCCGGCTGCAATTTGACATTGCGCTGACAGGTTTTCATGTCCGGCAGATAGCTCGGCGAGCCAACCGGTTCCGGATAGGTCTCCCCGCCGCCGGTCCACGACCAGCTCCCATCCCGCATTTTCTGGTTGAATGTCACGGTAATTGCCGTCGTCGCGGGGTCCACATCTTTGGCAAAAGCCTCGGGACTGGTCTTGACAATGACCGGCGGGCCGGATACTTCGACTTCAACGGAATTGGGTTCAGCGGCCGCAACCATATCCCGCGACCCGGTTACTGCAATGAGAACCGCTGCGGTGACAGCCAGCAACATCAGCCCCCATATTTTTTTACCGGAACGATTGAATGCAATCATTTCTATTCTCCTTCGCACAAAAGATTTATTCTCCATAATCCCGCTCAGACCAATTCCGAGCGGACGATTGGACATCGTTTCCATCAGGTGCAGCAGAGTCATGCCGTAATCGCGGACATGGTGCTGATCCATCGCCGACAGGACATCGGCATCACAGGCCAGTTCGCGGTCGCGGTGCATCTGCCTTGCGGCCACCCAGACCAGCGGATTAAACCAGTGCAGTACCTCGACTGCCGCCATCGCCCAGCCAATTACGATATCGAGCCGTTTCAGGTGTGACAGTTCGTGCAGCAGGATATGGCGAAGCTGGCCGGTACTGAGAGTATCGAGCAATCCTTCCGGAAAAACCAGACGGGGACGAATAAAACCCATCAGTGCCGGCGTGTGAATTCGGCGGGTCTGCACGATACACAGCAGCGTGCAAATCCCAAGCTGTTCCTTGCACTCCTCCAGGATTTCCAGTACATCCTGACGGATGACCGGCTTTTCCCGGCGGATAACCACCCAGAAATACAGGCTTTGAATCAGAATAAATATCGCAACACATCCCGCACCGACAGCCCAGACTCCAGCCAGAATTATGGCCAAAGAAAGAGTGGATTCGGGTGCAGCGTTTTGAGTAGAGCTGCTTGGTGAAGGTGTTGCCAGAGGCATATCAAGTAAAGTCGGCGTTGTTGCGGTTTCTGCCGGACTGCGGTAAACCGTCGGGGCCTGTCGCTCCAGCAACGGCGCGACTGATGCCTTTGCCGGTTCGAGCAGGTTCAGCAGGCTCACCGGGCTGGGAATCGACCAGGGGGTGATAAATCGCAAAATCACCAGCATCCACAGCCAGAACATCCATTGCGGAGAAATGCGATTACGAAACAGGCTTCTGACCGTTAACACAAGACAAATCAAAATCGCCCCGGCCAGCGAGTTGCGCAGCAGCAGACCGCCAATAGCTTCAACCACCATGGATAGGTTCATGATTTGGCCTCCTTCTGATCGAGAATAGCCTTAAGCTCCTTTAATTCCTGATCGGACAGATGATGCCGTTCCAGAAACGCCGCCAGCACCGGGGCCAGCCCCGCCCGGCCGATCCGCTCCAGAAAACTATGCGTCTCTTCCTGAACACACTCTTCCCGCGACAGGGCCGGACGATACAGATACTCCCGGTTGAGTTTTTCAAACACAACGGCTTTCTTTTTGACCAGCCGATTCAGGAGTGTGCGAATCGTCTTTTCATTCCAGTCCGATTCGTTTGAGAGGGCCTCGACCACCTGATTGGCCGTAGCTTCCGTCTGCCGCCAAAGGGCCTCCATCACGACCCATTCCGCTTGTGAAATCTTAATCTTCATTGAGCACCTCCATATATTACACTTGTAATATTACAACTGTAATATATGAGCGTCAATAAAATTTTTCGACAAACGCAAAAAGGCGGCCCTGCCTTGCAGAACCGCCTTGATTGGATACTGTTATATGTCTTTGTTTAATAGATACTTACATTTTCAGATAAAACTTGTTCAAATCTCAAAAAAATCTTATCCGCACTGGATTTTTTCTCGCCGGAGAATCTCACCCTGCAGACTGATGGTAATATCTTCATACTCCATCGGGACGCCCGCCAGGGCAATCGCCGCCTGAGCTATCCGCCCCACTCCCGAACAGCACGGTACCTCCATGTGCACTACTGTCAGACTGCGGAGGTTGTTATGGCTGATAAGCTGGGCCAGCTTGTCCACATACATTCCGCAATCGTCCAGCTTCGGGCACAGGATGGCAATACTGTGGTCCTTCAACAGCGTCTGGTGAAAATCTCCCATCGCAAACGGTACACAGTCGGCCGCCAACAGCAAATCAGATTCCATAAAATACGGCGCCATCGGCGAAACCAGCTTCAACTGTACCGGCCACTGGGCAAGCTGTGAGTCTACTGGCCCTGAAGCTGCCTCTGCCGCAGGCTTCGTCTCGGATACTTTCTTTTCGAAACTTTGCATCCGCATTCCCGGACAGACGAATTCGCCTTTAGCAGATTTGTGTGCTGCCGGCGCAGTGGGTTTGGCTTTCATCTGTTCCAGATACGCATGGGTCGCCTTTTCATCAAACTCGGCCGCTTCTCGCTGTTCGATGGTAATCGCATCCTGCGGGCAATGCCCCAGGCACGCCCCGAGACCGTCGCAATAGACATCGCTGACCAGCCTGGCCTTGCCGTTGACCATCTGGATGGCGCCTTCGGCACAGGCATTGACGCACAGGCCGCAGCCGTTGCATTTATTTTCATCGATTTTAACTATGTTTCGTATTGCCATGGTTCACTCATTAATCCATATCAAAGAGCCGGAGTCGGAAATCGCAGAATCCGGTTCCCGACTCCGGTTCATGTTATACCCAACGGGTATTATTATTCCGCGAGCAAAAGCAGCAAGTGGTTGAAGCGGCTGTACTTAGCCGCGACGAAACGGGAAATTTCAAGCAGGATCAGTATAAAAATAAGTGGCTAAGAAAAAAATAAAAAAACCGAGAAGCGGTAAAAGCTGGCGCGACTGGTTCAGTTGGGGCAAACGCAAGGAAAGCCGCGCCGCCCGCGAGGAAAAACGCGAGCAGTTGTACCGGCGCATCAAGATTGCGGCGCTGAGTATCTTTCTGCCGCTGCTGCCGGCGGGACTGGTGGTCGGTTTTTTCTATATGGAAAAATATGTTCATGCCCAGCGGGCCGAGGCGCCGGTTTATGGATCGCTTGAGTTTGTCAACGCGCCGGAGTGGGTGTTCACCGAGGGGATGAAAAAGAAGCTGTCGGCGGCGGCCGGCGGCGGGCAGTTTGAGCTGAAAGAAGGCGTTGCCGAGGTTGTTGGCCAGCGGCTGGCCGAACTGCCGTGGCTGTACAATGTGCGTGTGCGGACGACAACGCATAATGTGAAGGTCGAGGCGCAATACCGGGAGCCGCAGGCGATTATCAAGACCGCCAAGGGGCAGACCTGTTATGTGGGGCTGCCGGCGCCCGGCGATCCGTTGTGCGGGGATAATCCCGATGAGGTCAATACGGTGTTTGTGCTGGACCAGGTGGAGGTTAAAAAACCACCGCTGATCGAGATCAAGGGGTTTGCCGACAAGCTGGCTCCGTCGGCGGGCAAGACCTGGTATGCATCGGATGTGGCGGCGGCACTGAAGCTGATCGCGGCATTGAGGCAGATGGACGAGAAAGTCTCGAAGGAAAAGCCGCTGAGCAATGAAATCAGCGAAATCGATGTCAGCAACTTCAACTCAAGACAGGGCACATCGGCTCCGCGGATTGTGCTGCGGCTGCGAGACGGCAAGACCCAGGTCAACTGGGGGGCGCCGATGGGCAAATCGGCCAGCCAACTGGAGGCCTCCGATATCGAAAAGCTGACGACGCTTTACACCTTTTATCGGGAAAACAAAAACACGCTGCTGAATATCGTGGCCTTTATTGAGCTGCGATATCCCAAGATGGGCATTCCACGACCTCAGTAAATCGCTGCGGTTTTGGCGATTACTGCATTCCATTTAACCGGTGTTATTTTGAATTGATTTGAACCCGCGGGCTGGGAATATTCAATTGACGGATCAGGATATTAGAGCCTGTGGATTCGTCCCATACATTCGTATTAGCACATCGAATCGCATAACTGGGGTTGTCCCGCAGGGAGTCGGCGGCATCGGGCAGATATAATTCGAGGCAGCCGGTGCGGCCCAGGCATTCGTCGGGGATTTTTAAATTGGTCTTAATCACGATGGGTTTTCCCGGCAGCCAGAGACGGGGGTCATCATCCAGCGGCTGGATATAAACACGGCCGCCGCTGCGGAGGAGCAGTTGGGCTGGACGGGGATTAAACGGTGCGGCAAAACCCACGTTATCCAGACGGATTTGTATATCAAACGACAGGGTATCATCGGGGGAGATGTTATCGGTCACCGTGACGCTGCGCAGGACAAAGCAATAGCCCAGCCGTCGTTCGATGGAGTCCAGACAGCCGCCCTTTTGCCAGTGCTGGCGGATATCGGGAGGATAATCCCAGTTCAGCCAGGAACAGTGCAGCCGTTCCATCTCCTCAAAGGTGTTGTGGCAATCATTGAGCACATCGCGACGGGTGAGCTGAGCGCCAAAAGGAACAAAGCGGGTTTCGGCGTCGATGTGGTCGATCCATGCCCAGCGCGGCATCTGGTCGGTATAGACGCCGCTGTCGTCGAGGCCGGAAAGAAAGGTGTTGTTGTAATAGCCGACGCGCGCGATGGGAGCATCACTGAAGGCCTGTTTGTCGGTCAGGGTTTTAGTCAGAAAGATATCGCGTTTATATTGGGGACGGGCCAGAACGACCATGCGGTCCTGGGGCATCGCCGCCAGCAGACGCATGAGGATGCGTTTGTAGTTGTCGGTGGTTTCTTCGCCGTTTTGCCAGTGGCGCCACTGGCCGTCGGGACCGACAAACCCGGCTTCGGCTGCCAGCAGGACATCGGCATTTTCATGCAGAAGCGGCTTGAGCTGGTCGATGTGATGGAGGATGGTATCCAGCGAGGCGTCGGGGTCGCCGATTTTATCA
>DLFY01000071.1 GCA_002482415.1 Phycisphaerales bacterium UBA7708 | reverse complement strand
CATTTCCGTCTGAGGCAGAACAAAGGCCAACGTCTAAAATACCCGGAATGACTTTCGATTTCTTTTCCGCTTTGAAGGTTCAAATACTTCTCCCAAAGTCTTAATTGAACTGAAAATTCGATATTTGTCTGTCTGAAATTACAGATGCGGAAATTGGCTTTCTTCCTGCGGAATATCTTTTTTCTCGGCTTCGGACAGGGTTAAGACGGCATCGATCAGGGCGATATGTGAATACCCCTGCGGGAAATTGCCAAGCAGCCGTTTCGTGGCGAAATCAAGGTCCTCGCTGAACAGGCCCACATGGTTGGCATAATGGATGACTTTGTCGAACATCTCTAATGCGAGGTCTTTTTTGCCAATCCGGCACAAGCTCCTGATCATCCAGAATGTGCAGACGGTGAAGGACGATTTCGGCAGGCCGAAGTCGTCGGCGTCGCGATAGCGATACATCAGGCCGTCCACGCATAATTGATTGTATGTTTCCATGACCGTGTTGACATAAACGGGATCCGTGGCCTGTAAAAATCCATACGGCTCGGCCAGCAGATTGGCCGCATCCATGGAGGTGCTGCCGTAATACTGAGTCAGGACTCCGGTGGCGGGATTGCAGCCTTTTTTCAGGATATCGTCTTTAATCTTGTTGCGCAGGGCAATGTAGCCGGAGACCTCATTAAACTTGTTCAGAAAGATTGCGATTTTAGCCGCCCGGTCCATCGCCATCCAGCACAGGATCTTGGAAAACGTGAAATGCCGCTTGTCCGTGCGGAATTCCCAGATGCCCGAATCCATTTTCTGCCAGTTATTCTGCACATGGCGGACCAGGGTTCGAACGACCGTCCACAGGTCTTCCTTGTAATCCATCGAGGAACTGAACAGCAGCAGACTCTGGTATATCACATCAATCAGGACACCGTAGATATCATTTTGCTTTTGTTTGACTGCGGCGTTGCCGATACGGACGGGGCGCGAGTGTTCATATCCGGCCAGCCAGTCCAGTTCCTGCTCGACAATTTTCCGCCGGGGATTGATATTGTACATAATCTGGATATTCTCGTCTTTATACGGTACGATATCCAGAATAAACGATAAAAACCGTTTGGCGACATTATAATGTCCCAGCCGAGTCAGGATTTGAATGGTCATCGAGGCGTCCCGAATCCAGCAGAAGCGGTAATCCCAATTGCGTACTTCACCGATGGTTTCGGGCAGGCTGGTTGTGACGGCGGCCAGGATTGCCCCGGTTTTCTGATAGGCCAGCAATTTAAGCACCAGCGCACTGCGTTCCACCTCGGCCGGGTATCTGGTAATGACGGTGGACTTGGACAGCCAGCCCATCCAATAGACCTTGGTCCGTTCAAATTCCAGTTCGGCCCAATCCACCGAGGTGTGAATTAATTTCTGATTATAACTGACCAGCAAGAACGACCGATCCGGCAGAGTAATAGGTTTGCCGGTTACGATGTCGCTTAGCGGCAGGCTGGAATACAGATAAAGCGATTCATACGGTCCATTGACCGTGAAGTGTTTGACGGTTTCCGGCGAAATTACATAATTGACCGCATGCTGCGCATAGGCAGGTCGGGGCTGATAGTCAAATCGGACTTTGGGCATACCCGACAGGACGCGGATATAACGGATTATCTCCGATGGGCAATGATATCCTCCCTGTTCCGTTTTATATCGCGGCATAAAATCAAGCACTTCGAAGCTGTCTGTGCCGGAGGTAAAATGAGTACGCAGCACATTGGTTTTGGGCAGATAGCGCTGCGTAATGTGGTAAGTCCCCAGCGGTTCGATGGCAAAATGGCCGCCTTTTTCCTGGTCGAGAATGCGGGCAAAAAAAGATCCCGAGTTAAAGTCCGGCATACAGCACCAGTCGATGCTGCCGGATCGGCTCACCAGGGCGGCGGTCTTGCAGTTGCCGATGATTCCATAATCCAGATTATTCATTGTTGTCTCCCTGTCTTATGCAGCGAACGCATGCCGTTGCAGTTATCTACGGCCCGAGCGGGGAGTTGGGCTCAGAAAGATGCTGAACACCCGTTGCCACGATTGTTTATCAGGTCTACAAATACCGTATCGGTTTATTTTACCTGATTATTGAAGTTTTGGAAGTTATTTGTTGTTTACTATTTCGAGCAGCCGAGCCGTTACAATTTTTTCTTTTCCCCTTTCCCTTTTTACTTTGTTAACACGTACCACATGGTACCATACTTAGCCGACAGTTTAAGGATGTTGTCTTTGATGGGCACTTCGGCTTTCTTTGTGCCGTCGGGATTAAGGGCGTAGCACCTCCATCCGGCATTTTTATTGTACGGCCCCTGGAAAAATTTGGACAGGTCGAGTGTTCCCTCGACGGCCTCAATCTGGACGGGGGCCTTGCCCCAGTTGTTTCCGACGGTGCTCCGGTCCTCGGAGAACTCCATCCCGGTATTTTCGCACCGGCCGCAGGCGCTGATGAGCAGTCTGGAGCTGTAGATATACATTTCTTTGCCGTCCAGCGCCGTGATCGTAATCGTGGACCTCTCCGGCGAGGTTGTTTTGATCCATTCAAATGTCGCGGGTTTGTCGCGATGTCCCGCACTGATGAGGCAGAATCCATTTTTGATGAAATATCGTCCCGGATCCCAATTCCAGCCTGTCGCACGGTGTAAATCCCCATGGACTGACCTCTGTTTTTGGGTTATTGTTTTTTCCGATTGGCCCAGAACCCAGGCGATTTCAAATCTGACAATGTCTTTGTAGGTTAGCCCCGTTGCGCCAAACAGATTGGAGTTGTATTTGGAATGCAGGCCGGCCAGTTGATCAAGGGCAGAGCCTTGCGGGCTTGTCAGTGCCAGCGTCATTTTGAAGTTCTGCGGGAGCAGCAGTCTTTCGCGGAAGATTAAAGCCCCGGCAGGCACAAAGCCCCACTTGGCCGGGTTGGTGTCGATGTCAAAATAGCTGTTCATCACTTCGCGGTCCCAGGTGTCGCCGGTGTGCGAATAGGTATAGAGCCAGACGCCGTCCCAATTCTGTGCGGCGGCAAAGGAGGCAATCATCGGCACGCATTCAGCCTGACTGTCCAGCGGAGCGGGGTGGTTGTATTCGGTTACGGTAAAGGGCTTGCCTGCCAGCCGTTCACTGGCCATTCTGAACAGGGTTGCCTCCTCCGGATTATCGCTCATGGCCTTCTGATCGATCAGCCAGTCGGACGAATCCCATGGCCGGTTGGGGAATCGTGGGTGCTGCCAGTAGGCGTGCGAGTCGATAAAGTCCATATCGGACTGGGCATACAGCCCCAGCGGCCCGAAGACAATCGTGCCGGTAACCATCGCCTTGCTGCCGAGGTCGGTTTTGATATATTGCCGCATCCCGTCGAAATAAGCCTTTTCGGTCTCGGCGAAAAACATCATCCGGTCGAGCTGTCGTGTCTTGGATTCCACCTCGCCAAAGACTTTCACGGTGGCATTTTCAAGCGATTCGGTTTTGTCCGGCGCAAAATCGGCCCCTTCGTGGAATCCGAGGGCTCGCACATAGAACGGCTCGCTCTGCTTTCCGAAGCTGAATCCGGTACGGGCGTTGTCGTCGCTTTGGGTTGCTGTGAAGGTCAGACGGTACAGCTTCCACTCCGGGCGCAGCGTTATAGCGCGATACAGGCCCAGATTGTTCCACGGCTCATGAGCCTGAATAACGCTGACTGTCAGCGTGCGTTCTTTCGGAGCAGCGATTTCAAAGACAAGGGTATAATCCTGTCCTTCCTGCAGTTTCAATTTGCTCTGATTGAATTGCAGATGCCATTCGGTGCCGTCGCAGGTAGTCGGTTCAATCAGCAGTCCCGACTTGCCGTTATACTCAACGATAGAGGCCTTGGCTTTAGCTGTCTCGTGCTGTTCCAGTGTCCAGCCATTCGGGGCATTGCGGTCGGCCTGCCATTGACCGAAATCGCCATTGGTCAGGAGATTGTCGCTCAGCGGTTTCGAACTGGCCGACCAGGCCTCGATCAGCTTTGCGTTGGTGCCGTATTTGGATTTGAGCCAGCCATTGTACTGATTCTGGAGGATGTCGGCATAGACCGTCGGCAAGTTGGGCAGGACTTCCGCCGCCGACCACATAAACAGACTATTTTCATTGGTAATCTCAACAATCGCGATAGCCGGATCGTCGGCATAACGATAGGGGCGGTAGGCATTCTTGCGGTCCAGCATCCGCTTGGCATAATCTTTCTGGGCTGCGACCAGTTCGGGCACAAAGATGGCGATCATCTTATCCATACCATCCGGCGACGGCGGCAGCCCCAGCCTGCGGCTGTATTCTTTGCCGACATGCAGGTTCAAATCCGTGTAAATACCGCGTTTGGCCAGTTGATCGATAAAGTAGTCCAGCCGGTCGAGGGCCTCGGGGTGCAGGGTCTTGCCGTCTTTTTGCCAGATGCCTCGCGGCCATGTGGCTGAATCCATGTGATGGCAGCGTATCGCGTTAATGCCCGCACGGGCCATCCGTTCGGCCACGAGTTCAGCGTCCGCATGAGTTGGGAAATTGGACGCGAAGCTCAGGTTTACTCCCCAAAACCGAATCGGCTCAGAACCGCGATAAAAATGGCCGTCCTTGATATAAATCCGGTCCTGTTCAGTAATGGGTTTGTAATCCAGCTTGATTTCGGATTCGGGATTAGCTTTGGCGGGAATCACAAATGGTACAAAAGTTTCCGCATGACTCCATATACCGACAGCGACCATAATGAATAGGGCATAAATCCGTTTCATATCTGAACTCCTATAAAAATGGGGTGGTTCTGGTTTTCTTTTTATTATTAGACGCAGGAGGCATCTTTCAGGATACGTATTGTACATATTAAATAGGCAAGTTTACGCGACAATATCTATAGAGAACTGCTAAAAATAGGTCTGTGCACGATAAATTTGGCCGGATTTTTCCAAAAAAGTGCCAAAATTAGTATTGATTTTTCTGCATTTTGGACTATTATCTATTCCCTCTTTCGCGGGTGTAGCTCAGTGGTAGAGCGTCACGTTGCCAACGTGAATGTCGTCGGTTCAAGTCCGATCACCCGCTTTGAATTTGGGCAAAACACGATGTGTGCAGCCCCCGTCAATTGTTCTTTAAGTTATTTAAATACAAAGCTTTAGCGAGTTATCGACTAAAAATAATAGTCTGGCGTTGGTCGCTGAAGTATCGGATATTCGCCTTTGGGCGTTTATTGGACATGACAAACCAGCGACAGACGTCGCTGGTTTTTTTATTGTAACGTCATTAATATCAAATGGTTAGGAACCGAATTATGGCAAAGAAGAAAAAAGCGGAGCAGGAACAGGCAGCCGAACAGGTTGAAGTGAAAAGCAATGTAACGATTGAAGATATCGGGCCTTGCAAAAAGAAAATCACGGTCGAAGTTCCCGAATCCAAGATTAAAGAAAATCTGGACAATAAGTACAAAGAACTCAAGAAAGATGCCATGCTTCCGGGTTTCCGCAAAGGCCGGGCGCCGCTGAGGCTTCTGGAAAAGCGCTACGGCACCGACATTCACAAGCAGGCCAAGTTGGAATTGATGATTGATGCAGCCCAGACGGCAATGAAAGACAACAATCTGGATGTGCTTGGCGATCCCAATATTGACCATGAAAAGGTGGAATTGCCCGAAACCGGCCCGATGACTTTCTCGTTTGAAGTGGAAGTTCGTCCGGAATTCGAACTGCCCGAGCTGGAAGGCATTGAAATCGAAAAGCCCGTCGTGGAAGTCAACGACGACAAGGTCAATGAGGAAATTCAGACGATGTGCCGTCGTGCGGGCGTCTGGACACCCAAAGAGGGCGAAGTGGGTGCCGATGACCAGCTTATCGCGGATGTGGTGCTGACCGTTGAAGGTGCTGCTGAGCCGGAAAAATATGACAATACCGAGATTTATGTCCGTAAGACGGGCTTTGTTTCGGGCATTCCGGTGGAAGATTTGGACCAGCTTGTGGTGGGTGCCAAGGCCGGTGATGTGAAGAAGATCACGGTCAACGTGCCCGCGACGTTCTTCAATGAGCAGTACCGCGGCAAGAAGGTCGATGTGGAAATCACCATCAAAGACGTCAAGGCACTCAAGCCTGCTGAACTGAATGCAGAAATGCTCCAGCGGTATGGATTCGAGAGCGAAGAACAGCTTCGTGATTCCTTCCGTCAGCAGTTGACCGAACAGGTCGAACGCCAGGCACGTTCCGCCATGAGCGACCAGGTGCGTGAATATCTGCAGGACAATATCAAGATTGATCTGCCCGCCGATGTGGTTGCCGACCAGTCTCTGGCGATTCTCCAGCGGCAGTATGCCAATATGATGATTCGCGGCATGAAGAAAGAAGACATCGATCAGCAGATGGATCAGCTTCGCGCCAGCAGTGAGGAACAGGCCAAAGAGCAGTTGAAGCTGTTCTTTATTATGGACAAGATTGCCCAGAAGTTCGAAATCAGCGTCAGCGACGAAGAAATCAACGGCCATATCGCCCAGATTGCAGCCTATCGCGGTCGCCGGCCGGAAAAGATGCGTGAAGAAATGTATCGTGACGGCTCGCTGGCCAACTTCACCCTGCAGGTTCGCGAAGAAAAATGCATCGAGAAGATTCTCGAAAAAGCGAAAATCACGGATGTGGCACCTGAAAAGGCCACCAAAGCCAAGAAGAAAACGACCCGATCCAAAAAGAAAACCGAGGAATAAGGTCGTTCCGGAATAAGGGGAGAAACAAGGAAAGGCAGGCCTTCGGGTCTGCCTTTTTTAGTGCGCCGACGTAATTGGGGATTGACTCTTTCAGGCCTGGCATTGATAATGGTATTGACAGATATGCATTGCCGCGAGGCGGACAAGGGTATCTGAATCGTAAATCGCAGATTCAGGGAGCGTTAGGATGAAGACCACGAAAAGCTGTGTTGCAGTCGTTCTGGCGGGTATTATGCTGTGCGGGTGTGCGGAATTGCAGAATGCCTTGAAGGT
>DLFY01000231.1:21701-22820 GCA_002482415.1 Phycisphaerales bacterium UBA7708 | reverse complement strand
GGCATATCTGGATTGCCCCGGGACCCGCCCATACCATGACCAGGGAAGGGGACGAACTGAGGTATCGGGTGACGCCTTCAAAAAACGGCTTGCCTTCATGGACGGCATAGTGGCGGCGGGCCAGAGATTCCGAGATATGCATCAGTTTGGCGGCGGCCAACTGCAGGCCTTTGCGTTCAAACCGGCTTAAAATCAACCCGATGAGGCGGCGCTGCACCCCATCGGGTTTGATGATGATTAATGTTTTTTCCATTTCCGGACGGTTACCGACTGCTTGGGATAATGAAAATTTCAACACGACGATTGGCCGCATTACCCTGCTTGTTGGGCTTGTTGGGTTCGGCGGGGCGGAATTCGCCGTATCCTTTGGCACACATCCGTTCTTCGGAAATCTGATTCTGTGCCAGAATGTTCAGCACGGAAATCGAGCGGTGTACCGACAGATGCCAGTTGGTGGGATGTTTCTGTTTGGTATCGGCCCGGCTGATTCTCAGGTCATCGGTGTGACCGACAATGGCCATGTCAAACTGCTTGGCTTCAGGCTGGTTCATAATGCCGGCCAGAGTTTTCAGTGCATTGACGGCGGCGGCGGCGACTTCATCGCTGCCGGGGTTGAACAGCAGGTCGCTCTTGAATTTCAGCGAACCGGTTGCTTCATCAAAGCTGACCAGCTCGGGGTTTCTGCTGGCGAAATCCTTGAGCAGGACATTCATTTCCATCGGCAGGGGGGCGCCGCCCTGAAGGAGCTGTTCCTGCAGCTTGGCAATCATGGCTTTTTTCTGTTCGAGATCGGCTTCGAGAGCCGCGATATATGCATTCTTGGCCTGCAGGTCGGCGCCGCTTTTTCCGGTCAGTGCCTGCAATTCCTTATTTTTCTGATCCAGGGTCTGATTGCAATCACCCAGTTGGCTTTCCAGTTGAGCAATCCGGTCCTGCTGAATGCGATTCTGCGCCTTCAGGTCGTCGAGTTGCGCCTGTGAAACGCAACCGGTCGCTGCAACGGCGACTACCGCTAATGCTGCCACTACCCACATCCTGTTTTTTTTCATTTGTTTTTTTCCTTTCCAGAAAATTCAATCCCTTATGAAAAGCCCGTCAACAGGCTGAAGACCTGCCGAT
>DLFY01000231.1:10656-21650 GCA_002482415.1 Phycisphaerales bacterium UBA7708 | reverse complement strand
CTGATAAACGTCGGTTTTGCTCTGGCTTTTTCCGGCTGCCAGCATGGCAAAGACCGAGAAGATGATCACTGTCAGCAGTAAAACGATGGCGACAATAAAGCCCCAATTGATGTCGGCAAGTCCCTGGTAGGACAGGAACTTGACGATGGAAGGCAGTACCNNGCCGGCGGTGGTGGCGATTCCGGCCAATATCAGTGCTAATAAGGGGAAAAACATCATAATGCCATAGACGTTCGAGGCGGGGTCCGGAGGGGCAATTGCGACCAATTGAGCTCCCATGGGAACCGCAGCGCCGTTGCTGATTGCGGCCACCGGGGCGGCCATTACGGGGCCGGCGGCTTCGGCGGCCCCGCCGGGTTCGTGCAGCAGGCCTTCGGCTTCTTTGGCAAAATCCACGGGCGCTGCGGCGGCCTCGGCCTGAGCAGGGATATCCGGCCCGGTCGGCAGGATATCATCGAGGACCGCATCCAGCGAGGTGTCGTCGGCCTGGAGGGACAGGTCCAGCAGGCCGGAACCGCTGCCTACGCTTTCAAGGTTGGCGTCTGCGTCCAGACTTTCAATTTCTTCGAGTTCCGCGGCCTTGGTTTCGGCTTTGGTATCCGAGGTGACTTTGTAATGGTCATCCGTGTCGCCGAGGACATTGATGCCGACAGTGCCGACATTGGTGTCGGCCATGCTCAAATCACCCATCTGGCTTAGACCAAATCCGCCTTCGCTATCAGGCTTTTTGGGTGAATCCGGGCTCATATCCGGCTCGAGCTTGATTTCAGCGGTTTTTTCCAGTTCAAGACCGATTTCTGAATCGGCAACCAGATCAATGGTGTCAGACTCTTCTGCAAGTTTGTTGATTTCATCCTGCTTGTAAAGCACCTTGGTCCCATCCCGATACTCGCGGATTTTACCCTGTTTGATGAGATCTTTTACCTGTGACTCTGTTTTTCCGAGCTTTTGTGCCGCTTCCTGAAGAGTGTAAAATGTTCCTGCCATGACACAATCTTTCCATTATGAGTCTATAAGTACGGTTTCTATCCAGTAACTGCTTTGCTCTTGGAATCTTAACTTATTTGCCTTGCTTGTGTTAATTATAGCCGACCTGTTGCGTGATGCAACTTGATTTTTTGCACTTTCCTTAAGTAGAATGCATTGATAAATACATAAATATAGACAGCATGTGTCCGATAAGTTTTAGTATAACTGATTATCCCATGAGCTGTTTTAGACGAAAATATAGCGTAAGGCAGGTTATGTAATGAGTCCTCTAAATCTGTCAGGATATACAAATAAAAAAGAATCCAAAGGAAGACCTGTGAGGACGACACCCAGAATTAAAAAGTGTATCAGCATCTTTTTTGCTGTATGTGCGTTGGTTGTGTTTTCAGGTTGTCCGAATGACGCCGCATCCGAGAATAAGCCCTCGGTTGAGCCTGTAAATACTGCTACACCATTTGTACGTTATAAACTACTGGTATTGCATAGTTATCATCCGGAATACGAGTGGGTTCAGGCTGTTACCCGCGGCATTCGGATGGCAGTCAATACCGACAAGGCGGATTTACAATGTTTTTATATGGACACTAAACGCAATCCTTCGGCGGCCTGGGCAGATCAAAAGGCGCAGGAAGCTCTGGAGGTTATCGGACAATGGCATCCGGATGCGGTCATTGCTGTCGATGATAATGCGATGCAGTATATCGGCGCCCCCCTGGTGCAGGCCGGCGGCATTCCTGTTGTTTTTTGCGGTATCAATGCAGACCCGTCCCAATATGGCTATCCAGCGACCAATTTGACAGGTGTGATTGAGAGGCCGCATTTCAAGGAATCTGTTGCATTGTTCCGCACATTAACATCCAAACAGGACAATCTGCGTCTTGTGGTGTTATCCGATGATTCCGAGACATCCCGATATACATTGGACTATATGAAAACCCAGGTTGAGCCGGGAGTCGAGGTGATGGATTGGGTGATGCCCCGGACGCGGGAGGAATGGCAAAAAGCGGTTCTTGATTCTCAGCGAGCCGACGCCATTGCGATTTATCTGTATCATACCGTGCTTGAATCTCAGGATTCCGGGACGGTCTGTGAGCCGCGTGATCTGATGACATGGACGGTGGAACACAGTGCTGTTCCGATTATTGGTTTTCTCAACTTTGCGGTCGATGACGGTTCGTTGTGCGGAATGCTGGAGTCCGGAGTTGAGCAGGGCTGTCTGGCNNTGTCAACAGAATTTTAAGCGGAGATGTGCCTGATTCCATGGACATTATCCTGGGGCGCAAGGGGCAATCGATGCTGAATCTGAATACCGCCAGGAAACTCCATTTAACGATTTCGCCCGATATTGCCAACACCATCGACATTATTGTCGGACGCGACGGGCAGTAAACAGCGGTGAATTGGAAAACGGATGAATAAAAACAGCAGCAAAGGATTCCAAAAAGGCACTTTACTGACTCTGCTGGCAGGGGCAGGGGCCACTGTCGTTATGTTTTTATTCAGTTTTGATGCGGTCAAGAAAAAGACGGTCAGGGATTTTGAACGGGAAGCCATCTCGTATGACAATATTCTGACCGGGCGAATCCTTCAGGCGATGCATTCGCTCGAATCGGTGTCGCTTTTTTACAAGTATTCGGATTTTATTTCCCGTGATGAATTTTCCGGCTTTATTCTGCCCATGATCTCCAGAAACAAAGGCTTTGCGGCGATGTTCTGGGTGCCGCGTGTAGCGGAACATGACCGTGATCGATATGAAATGCGTGCCCGGGCGGATGGTGTGGAGCAGTTTCAAATCACAGGGGCCGATGGACAACGCGCCGGGGCGGAGCCGCTGTACAGCCCCATTTACTATATTGAACCGTTTGGCCTTTACCAGGGAATCGCCGGCTATGATTTAAACAATGAAAAGGATGTCGTTGAGGCGATGGATAAAGCGGTGCAGTTCGGACAGTCCTGCTCGGTTTTCAAGCCGTTTCCCTTGAGCCGGGATTCCATGCGTGGAATTCCGATGCACAATGACTGCTGGATTATTGTGCCCCAGTTTGATCATCTGGGTTTTAATCAGACCGAACAGACCCGGAAACAAAGCCTGCTTGGATTCGTTGTCGGGATTATCGATATCCATGACGTGGTTGACCATACTCGTCAAATGCTGTCCCCGGATATTCAAGTCTGTATCCTGGAACAGGCGGGGCATTCCGAGAAAAACGTTGTGTATGGACAGGACGCCAGGGAGTTGTTTTCCGGGCATCGGAATCCGGGATTATTCAGTCCGGTGTACAGCTATCACAATCCGCTATGCTATTCAGACCGGACACTGGAAATCTGTCTGTCACGGCGGAAAGAAGCGGGTTTTCTGGGGGACATGCAGTTTTGGCCGGTATGGCTGATTCTTCCGGTCGGCGGTGTCCTGACGGGTATGATGGTCCTGTATTTGCAGTCTTTATATCGGCGAAACGAGTTGGCGGACCGGCTGGTTGCCAGACGGACCCGGGAACTGGAAGAGCAGAAAGACAAGGCCGACCAGAGTGCCCGGGACGCATTGCAGGCCAACCAGGCCAAAAGCGCATTTCTGGCCTCCATGAGCCACGATATNNGAAATCCGCACGCCGATGAACGCCATCCTGGGCATGTGTGAACTGCTGGCTGAAGAACCACTGGGCGAGGACCAGCGTTATTATGTGGGTATTATCCACGAAAGCTCCCAAAATCTGCTGATGCTTCTGAATGATATTCTGGATTTGTCCAAAATTGAGGCCGGCCGGATGCGCGTGGAGATTACTGATTGCAATGTGTATGAACTGCTGAAGCATATCGAGTCAATGCTGAAGCCGACGGCCGTCAACCGGGGGCTTGATTTTCAGATAGTGATTCAGCCGACAGTGCCGGCCATCATTCAATCGGATCCGATCCGCATACGGCAATGCCTGGTTAACCTGGCCAGTAATGCCATCAAGTTTACTCATGCCGGCCATGTGCATATCAAGGTGTCGATGGAACAGTCTGTCCTGCGGTTTGATGTGGAGGATACCGGAATCGGCATTGCCGCCGACCAGTTGGACGCTGTGTTTGAGGCATTCAGTCAGGCAGATGACAGGATAGCCAGCCGCTATGGAGGCTCCGGGCTGGGGCTGACGATTACGCGGCAATTGGCCCGGATGCTGGGGGGCGATGTCACCGTGTCCAGCCAGATCGGGCAGGGTTCTGTATTCAGTCTTGCGATTCAGGCACACTGCACCGAGAGCTGTGGTGAAGAAGCCGAAGAGCAAACGCCGGCGATGGCGGGGCTTGGCGGCTAATCTGCCGCCGACATTTCTTCACGCCTCCAACGATTTACGGATGATACTTGACTGTCCGTCCCGAATGATTATGATGACTACGCGCACAGCGCAAGCACGGACAGGTATCCCTGTACTTCGTCGTGCTGAAATGGAAATGTTCAGACAGGATCGGATAATCTATGGACTCCATCACACGAAGATCATTCATAAAGGGCATGGCCTGCACGGCGGCGTTTTTCACTCCAGGGTGTGTGACGGAGCTGTCCGACAGACCCAGGACGGACAAAAAACCCAATATCCTCCTGTTTCTTGTTGATGATATGGGGTGGCAGGACACCTCGGTTCCGTTTCATACCGAATGGACCCCTTTTAACCGTCGTTATCGCACTCCCAGCATGGAGCGGCTTGCCGGCGAAGGGGTTAAGTTTACTCAGGCGTATGCGTGTTGTGTCTGTTCGCCGACTCGCATCAGCCTGATGACGGGACAAAATGCCGCACGGCATCGCGTGACCAACTGGACTCTCCACAAAAATACTTCCAATGACTCCCCGCACGATACCCTGGATTTCCCGCCATGGAATGTAAACGGACTAAGCCCTGTTGCGGGCGTTGAACGCACGGTTGCCGCCAGGACTTTCCCGCAACTGCTTCAACAGGCGGGTTATCATACGATCCATGTAGGCAAAGCCCACTTCGCAGCCAGGACCACCCCCGGCGAAGATCCCCGGACGCTGGGATTTGATGTCAATATCGCGGGTCATGCCGCCGGGGCGCCGGGCAGTTATCTGGGGACGGCGAATTTCGGCAATAAGCCGGGCGAACATACGCTGCCGTGGGGGGTGCCGGGGCTGGAAAAATATTACGGGCAGGATATCTTCCTTACCGAAGCCCTAACCATCGAAGCGATTCGGGCCATGGACCAGGCGGTGGATGCCGATAAGCCATTTTTTCTTTATATGTCCCACTATGCCGTCCATACGCCGTNNATTGCGAGGGACCGTCGTTTTATCCAGAACTATGTCGATGCGGGGCTGGATTCCAGAGAAGCCATGTATGCGGCAATGATTGAAGGGATGGATAAATCGCTGGGCGATCTGATGGCAAATCTGAAACGTCATCACATCGAAAACCAGACGATCATTCTGTTTATGTCGGATAACGGCGGATTGAGTGCAGCGGGCCGCGGAGGAGTGCCGCATACGCATAACAGGCCGCTGAGCAGCGGGAAGGGGGCTTCGCATGAAGGCGGTGTCAGGGTGCCGATGATAGTCAAATGGCCCGGAGTGACCCGGCCGGATTCATCCTGTGACAAACCGGTGATCATCGAAGATTTTTTTCCGACTATCCTGGAAATGGCCGGTGCAGAATCTGTTCAGCAGGGCGGCGCGAAGATCGATGGCGTCAGTTTTGTGCCCCTGCTGAAAAACAGACCCGGATTTCCGGAAACAAAAGCCCTTATCTGGCATTTCCCGAATCACTGGGGGCATGCCGGGCCGGGGATTGATCCGCACAGCGCCATCCGAAAAGGCGACTATAAATTAATCTATTATCATGCAGCCCGGAGCTTCGAGCTGTTTGATATTGCACAAGACATTGGTGAGACACGCAATGTGTTCGATTCGAGACGGGAAATCGCAAAGCAATTGGCCGATGAATTGGCGGCCTTCCTCAAAGAAACACAGGCTCAGATGCCGGTTGTTAAGGGTACGTCGGAGCCTGTTCCGCTGCCTGATGCCCTGTTTTGAACCGGATTGCAGCCGCCCGGAAGGGGTGTTGGTCGATTGCTAAGTAGTTTATTGAGAATCACTTAGGTTGAATTCAAAACGCCCCGGATGCAATTTTTATGGTTAAGGCGTTGAAGGTTTTATTTCAAAATCAAAGCCCGCAGGTAGTGTCGCTGCGGGGATTTAGGGTCTGAATGTAAAATGGGATAGAACCGCGGCGCATCAAAAAAGGAAAGTTTCGCCGTGGCTGGGAAACTTTCCTTTTCGTTCGCTGTTTGTGCTTTTTTAAAAGCTCAAACTTATTTCTTTTTCGCGACTTTCTTCTTTGCGACTTTTTTCTTCGCAACTTTCTTTACGACTTTTTTCGCAACTTTCTTTTTCGCAGCTTTCTTTGCCATAGTCTGTTCACCTCCTTTCACAACTTATCTAAGATATACCTGTACAGGTTTTATTTCTCTGCTTATATCTATTATTATATAAACATCGTCACAGAGTTCAAATTTTCTTCACGGTTTTTTTGACTTAACCGGCCATTCCAGAAGACTTTGGAGTAAAAGCCATGGGATTATAACCATGCTTTCGGCAATTGCAGGGGTGTAATTAAGCACGCGTGCAAAGAAACGAAAAATCTTTCAAACAGGCCAATGAATGCAAAATATTGCAGGGATATATTTTTGTTCGCGTGACTTTGCAGCCGCCGAAAGCGGGAAATCATGATGCGATTCCAGAAAAACGAGAAAAAATCAAAAAACGAAAAAATTTTTTGTGTGAATTGATTAAAAAAATGAAATATAACAAGTGATTGTGAGTTTTATCCTTAAAAGTTGAGCCTGGCAAGCCATGCATCCGGCATTCAAAAAGACAACATAAGCATTTGGTTTGATTAGACAAAACAGCATGACGAGAGTATAATTCCGACCATCGCTGTGCGCTGCCGGTTTTGCTGCCTTGGTTATCGTAATATTGACAGTGATTGACATAATTCGTAATTGGGAACTGTGACATACGATGAATGCGGACGGAATCATTCTTTTTGGCGGGTCTTTTGATCCGGTGCATCGAGGTCATATTCAGATGGCTCAATTTGCCATGAGCTATTTGCATGTTGGCCGGTTGATTATGATACCTGCGGCCCGTTCTCCCCATAAAATGAATCCGCCGGTTGCCGAAGGGCAGGACCGGATGGAGATGATTCGTCTTGCGATCCGGGGTGTCGCCGGCCTTGAAGTCAGCGATATCGAACTGAAACGTCCGCAGCCCAGCTATACCTATGATACGGTTATTGCTTTTCGTGAGCAGTTTGACTTCCCTGCTCCGCTTTACTGGCTTGTCGGAGCGGATGCTATCGTGGATTTGCCGTATTGGTATCGTATTGGGGAACTGCTGGACAGGTGTCAGTTGTGTATTATGTATCGGGCAGGGTACGAAAGGCCCTCGTTAAAAGCATTGCAGGCACACTTCCGGCCGGACCAGATTGATGCCCTTGAACAGCATGTAATCCCGACACCGCTGGTTGACATTAGCAGCACAGAGGTCCGCAGACGTGTCGCTTCGGGGCAGATTGGGGAAGATATATTGTGTCCTGATGTGTTGGAATATATAGTAAAAAACAAACTATATCATTAAATAGGTTATAGATGAGGGTAAAAAGCTGACGGAATTGACCTGCTTTTGTGTTTTTGATTGACAGCCTTTATTTATTCCTTATATATATGAAGTCTTATCTTTAGGTGGACTGTATGTTGTTTTCAGGACTCATTTTCGGAGATTATAACGATGGTACTTGGAAAACGGATTCTTGGAGTCGTCTTTTTGTTCGTTTTGGCGACATCAGTGTTGGCCGAAGGGGTGAAAAGTGATTGGAATGACTTTTTGCACTACACCGCAATCGGGCGATTTGACCTGGCACAGGGATACGGCCAAAAGATTGTCGAAGCGAATCCTGATCCGCAGGAGCTTCTGGCCTTAAGCGAAGAGAATTCGGATGGCTATAACATTTTGCTGAAAATGAATGCCGAAAGCGAACAGCTTCGGGAAGTCAGCGGCAAAATTCTGGAGATCATTGAGCAGGGTCGTTTTATCCGTCGGACCGATCCCAAAATTATCGTCGAGGAAATTCGTCGTCTGAGCACGACCATTCGGGGCAGAATTGCCGCCGAAGAACGGCTCCGCAATGCCGGCGAATATGCCATTCCGTATATGCTCAGTGCATTGGCTGATGACAGCCGAAAGAGTGAATTTGCCCCGATTACCCAGGCCCTGCCTAAAATCGGCAAGGGTGCGATTCGTCCGCTGACGGCGGCGCTTCAGATCGAAAATGCCGCGGTCAAAGCGGAAATCATCCGGGCGCTCGGCAAGATTGGCTATTTTGAACCGTTGCCCTATTTGAAGTTGATCGTGGAACAGGATGCTTCCCCCGAGCTTAAGGCCCTGGCGGAAAAGGCGATCAGTGAAATCGATTCCAGCGCGTTGAAAGTCCCTGCGGCGGAATTGTTCTTCAAGCTGGGAGAGATGTATTACGACCGTGCCGAATCCGTTGCGCTCACAGAAGATAACACCTTTGGGAATCTGTGGTTCTGGGATGCTGCGGGCAAGGGATTGCAGAGACAAGAGGTCGATAAGGCCTATTTCAATGAATTAATGTCTATGCGAAGCTGTGAATGGGCGCTGAAGGCCGACCCGGCCATCGGTAAGGCCATTGGGCTTTGGCTGGCCGGTTATTTCCGCGCGGAATCGTATGCGATTGCCATGCCGGAGTATTTTGGACAGGGGCACCCGGATGCGATGACCTATGCCACCACGGCCGGGCCGGAGTATCTGCATCAGGCCCTGGATCGGGCATTGAAGAATAAAGAAGCGTTTGTGGCTCTGGGTGTGGTCGAAGCCCTGGCCGTCAATGCCGGCACAAAATCGCTGTTGTACCAGTTGGGCACCGAACAGCCGCTGGCCAAGGCGCTGACGTTTGATGATTATAAAGTGCGTTACAGTGCCGCCATAGCGATTGCACTGGCTTTGCCGACCACAGGCTTTGTCGGCAGCGAGAAGATTGTGGAAAATCTGTCCGAGGCGATTCTTGAACAGGGAGCGGATCAAGTCGGTGCGGAACTGTCGGCCAAGTATGCCCTGCGTTCTATCGAAGCGATGGAAAAACTGGCGTTGACGCATAACTCCATCGTTGATTTATCCAAGGCCCTGGGGGCATTGGTCAAGGTCAGCACCTCGACCAATCCGCAGATGCAGACCCTGGCGGCCGAAGTGCTGGCACGACTGGAAAGCCCGGAAGCCCAGCGGGCGATTGCCGTGATGGNNGTCCGACAAGAACAGTGCCGAAGTTCGCATTGCGGCATTTGGTTCGCTTGCGACCTCCGCCAAATTGAATGCCAACCTGCTGCTGGCCGAGCAAATCGATGCGATTTACAGTCTGGTCAGCTCGACCGAGACAGACCCGGCGCTGCGTTCTGCCGCGGCAGGGGCCTATGGTGCCTTGAACCTGCCCAGTGAAAAGGTCAAGACCCTGATTCTGGATCAGGCGAAGTCCTAAGCACCCGTTTTCTACCCCTATGGGGGCGATACCCGAAATGACCCGCAAATTCAAAGGTCTCAGAGACGAGAAGTTTTACCGCAGCGGGATGCGCTGGATGGGGATCGGCTTTGAATTCTGCATTGTCTGCGGGGGTATGGCCTGGCTGGGTGCCCAGATGGATAAGCTGGAAAATACCAGCCCGGGCTGGTTGATTATTGGTTTTTTTGTGGGTTTTGGGACGATGTTTTATCTGATGGTCAAACGTGCCCAGAAATCCAATGAAGATGATGACAAGAACCCCGAGACCAATAACGAGGACAGGTAAATAGTAAAATGTGGACGGATGATGTCAGAAAAATTCTTGGCTGGTTTACAGGCACAGGAGTTTTTCTGGGCGTGATTTTCCTTCTGACGTATCGTTATTGTGAATTAGCCGGCCCCAAAGCCGAAAAAGCCTGTATTTTAGCGATTATAACTGCAACTCTGGGCGGATTGTCCGCCTTCTGGCCCCTCAGTAAAGTCTGGCGTCGTGAGCCTGAAAAAATGGTTGCCAGCGTTTTTTTGGGCGGGGCAATTCGCATCTTGATTGGTTTTGTCGGAGTTGTTATAATCTTCTTTTTTACCGGTATCAGCCGAAAATGGTTCCTGGGATGCTACGGCATTTTTTATACCGTCTTCCTGCTTGTGGATTCATGGCTGATTATCCGGCTGCTGCATAATTACGGTCTGAACAAGGACGATTCGAAATATGAATGTGTGTGGAATGATGCTCGCGAGTACCAACGTACTCGAAGAAATTGTCAGCAAAAAGTGGATTATTCCCATAGGGCCTTATGAGGTCCCGTTTACCAATCACATGCTGATGATTACCCTGGCGTCGCTGACGCTGATGGTAGTGCTTCCGCTGGTGCTCAAAAAGCCTGTGCTGGTCCGCAGCGGTTTTGGCAATCTGATTGAAACGATTTGTTTATACATACGAGAAGACGTTGCCCGCCCATTTCTCAAGGATCAGACCGATCGTTATATCGGCATTCTCTGGACCCTGTTTTTCTTTATTTTGACCATGAATTTGCTGGGATTGATGCCGATTCCGCAGTTGATGTATATCCTCACCAAGCACAAGCATATCGGCGGCGCCGCGACAGCGAATGTCTGGGTCACCGGGGCTTTGGCGACGTTTTCGTTCCTGCTGTTCCACATCGCCGGGATTCGTGAAAAAGGGGTGTGGCATTATCTCAAAACATTCACCCCGAAAGTTCCCTGGCCGATGTTTCCATTTATGTTTGTCATCGAAGTAGTCAGCTCGTTTGTTCGGCTGTTCTCGCTGGCGATTCGTTTGTTTGCAAATATTCTGGCCGGGCATATTTTGCTTGCGGTTATTTTGGGTTTTATTATGATGTTCAAAAATATGATGGTCGCTTTTACTTCGCTGAGCGCAACGGTGTTGTTTAGTTTACTTGAAGTATTTGTTGCGTT
>DLFY01000231.1:0-10619 GCA_002482415.1 Phycisphaerales bacterium UBA7708 | reverse complement strand
AACCCGCCATTGTGGCGGGTTTTTGTCTAAATAGAAGTATCTGGAAACGTAGTAACTGACGTACAGGAGATGCTGTAACATGTTTGAATTAATGACTTTAGCTCCGATGCTGCTGGCGGAACTGAACATTGACGACAAAGGTTTGGGTATGCTGGGCGGCGTGCTGGGCTGCGGCCTGATTGTGATGGGGTCTGCCAAAGGTATCGGCCAGTTGGCCGGCAGTGCGGTGGAAGCCATTGCCCGTCAGCCGGAAGCGGCCAACCGTATTTTCACCACAATGATTATCGCCGCAGCCCTGATCGAAGGCGTGACGCTGTTTGCGATGATTATCTGTCTGCTGGCTGTGCTGTAAGAAACGAAACTTTACCAGGAAACTGTGATGCGAATGCTCAGGTTATTACCGGCATTTTGGCTGTACTATGCTGCGACCGCGGTGGCGCTGGCGTCGGAAGCCGTTGCACCTGCCGAGGCAGAAGGCCACGAAGAGGCCCCCAGTGTCTTCACGGGTGACTGGGCTGAATCGGCCTGGACGCTTGCATGGTTTGCACTCCTGCTGCTGGTGTTGTGGAGGCTGGCATGGAAGCCGCTGCTCAAAAGCCTGTCGGACCGTCAGAACCACATCCAAAAGGAAATCGACGATGCCGAAAAGAGCCGCAAACAGGCTCAGCAGGTGCTGGATGATTATCGCAGCAAGCTGGCCGATGCCGAGCGGCAGGGTCGTGAAATCATCAATCAGCGGGTCAAGCAGGCTCAGTCCGAAGCCAAAGAGGTTGAGGTTCAGAGTCGAAAGCAGATTGAGCAGATGAAGATTCGCTTTGAGGCGGATATCGAGCGGGAAAAAGGCGACGCCCAGGAACAGCTCTGGACGCAGGCCGGCGATATCATTCAAACCATCGGCCAGGAGGTTTTCGGCAAGGCACTCAACGATGAGGATAACAGGCGATTGATTTCTCAGGCGATCGAACGACTCAAACAGACACATCGGAATCCCGGCGTGCAATAACGAGGTCTGAATCAGGCGAATACTATGGCGGCATCTTCCAAACATATCATTTACGAGATTTACAGCGATGTCCTGTTTCAACTGGCCGAAGAATCCGGCCAGGTGGAGCAGGTACTGGAAGATATGGCCGCGGTAGGCACGCTGCTGCGGGATGAGCCGGATTTTTTAAAGCTGATAACCTCGTCCAAGATGAAAGAGGACGAAAAAACCGCAGCCTTGCGGCGGGTATTCAGCGGGCGCATCCATCCGCTGACGCTGGATTTTCTATGCGTACTGGCCCGCAGAAACCGAATTGGCGGGCTGAACGGCATTTTCGACCGGTATGAAGTCCTGGTGGACAGCCTGAAAAACTGCCGCCTGGTGGAAGTGGTGCTGGCAAAGCAATTGCCCGATGCCGAACTTGAAACACTGCGTCTGGAAATCAAGGATGCCATCAAGGCCGAGGTGAAACTGAAGGTTCAGATCGATCCGGACATTTTGGGCGGCATTGTGATTCGGCAGGGCGACCTGATGATTGACAATTCCGTCAGGACGATTTTGAATCGAACGGTTGACGGCATCGTGGATCGTTCCAGGGAAACCTATTACAAACAAAAAAATAAACCAGGTGAGACGACACCGAATGGCTCTGATTCGGCACAGGGATAATACCCCGCGGGTGCCGAGCGGATAAAAACATTTGTAAACGAGTAAATACTAATGAAATTCGATGTATCTGAAATTTCGAGTCTGATCAAGCAGGAAGTCCTGCGATATCAAACCCAGCTTGAGGTTTCGCAGGTTGGCACCGTGCTGGAGGTCGGCGACGGCATTGCCCGTATCTACGGCCTTGACAATGCGATGGTCGGCGAAATGCTGGAATTTGAGGGCGGTATCGTCGGCGAAGTGTTTAATCTTGACGAAGACTCAATCGGCGCGGTTATTTATGGCGATTTCCAGAAGGTTTGTGAAGGCGGCACGGTCCGTTCCACCGGCAGGCTGCTGTCGGTTCCCGTCGGCCCGGAACTGCTGGGCAGGGTGGTCAATTCCCTGTGCGAGCCGATTGACGGCGCGGGGCCTTTCAAAGCGGAGATGCGTCGTTTTATCGAATTTGCTGCTCCCGGCATCTCCGACAGGCAGCCGGTCAAGGAACCGCTGGCCACGGGTTTGAAGAGCGTGGACTCAATGATTCCCATCGGACGCGGGCAGCGTGAACTGATTATCGGCGACCGCAAGACCGGCAAGACCGCCATTGCCCTGGACACCATCATCAACCANNCCATCGGCCAGAAGGAATCCACCGTCGCTGAAGTGGTGTCAACACTGAAAAAGCACGGAGCCATGGACCATACCGTGGTGGTTTCGGCCACGGCGGCCCAGAGTGCGGCGATGCAGTATATCGCCCCGTATGCGGGCGCGGCCATTGCCGAATATTTCATGTATGAAAAGCAGGGCCATACGCTGTGTGTGTATGATGACCTCAGCAAGCACGCGATTGCCTATCGTGAATTAAGCCTTCTGCTGCGTCGTCCCCCGGGACGCGAGGCCTTCCCGGGCGATATTTTTTATCTGCACAGCCGGCTTCTGGAACGCAGCGCCAAGCTGTCCAATGCACTGGGCGGCGGTTCGATGACGGCGCTTCCGATTGTCGAGACGCTCGAAGGGCAGGTATCGGCCTATATCCCGACCAATATTATTTCCATCACCGACGGCCAGATTTATCTTCAGCGCGACCTGTTCCTGGCCGGTGTCCGTCCTGCTATTGACGTGGGTATCAGCGTCAGCCGTGTCGGCGGCGATGCCCAGCCGCAGGCGATGAAAAAAGTTGCCCCCAAGCTGCGTCTGGACCTTGCAGCGTTCCGCGAACTGCAGGATTTCGCCCGCCTGGGTACCGACCTGGATGAAATGGCCCAAAAGCAGCTTGACCGCGGCTATCGCATGGTCGAGGTGCTCAAGCAGAAGCAGTTTTCGCCCATGAGTGTGGCCGATGAAGTAATCAGTATTCTGGCCGGCTCCAGCGGCATTCTGGATGATATTGACGCCGCTCGCGTGAGCCATTTCCTGGAGGAATTAATCGCCTGGCTGAAGCTGGAAGCCGGCGAGTATCTGGACGAAATCGATAAAACCGGCAAACTGTCGGATGAGCTGTTGTCTGCGATGAACGATGCGGTGGCCGCCTACAAGACTATCTACAAGTTCAGCTTCGGGGCATAGCGGGTTAAGNNCCAATACACGACAAATTCTGCAGCGGCGCAAAGCGGCGTCCAACATCAGCAAAGTCACCGGCACCATGGAGACGATTGCCGCGGTTCGCTACCGTCAGTATTACAACCAGTGGGCGCAGGGCATTGAATACTTTGATGCACTGGCTCAACTGGCGTACCTGATGGTGATTGACGAACAGGGCGTCAATCATCCCCTGATGAAGCCCAATTCCTGCAGAACCAACGCTGTCATTGCCATCGGCAGCAACCGCGGCCTTTGCGGCGGGTATAATGCCGAGGTCTTTCNNATGGCCCAGCGGTTTAAGCGGGAACTGAAGATTTACGCCAAGGGCCGCAAAGTGGTCAACTACCTGGAACACCGCAAAATTGCGCCCGATGGTGTTTATTCCGATTTTGACGAGGTGCCTTCGGCCGAACAGGTCCACCAGATTGCCGATCATTTTGTCAAGCAATATTTGGCCGGGCATATCGGGCGTCTGGGAGTTATCTACAACCGGTTTCATTCCCAGACCTCGCAAAAGGTTCAGACGCTGACCATCCTGCCGGTAACTGAACTGATTGACGACCTGACCACACGGGCCACGGTTATCTGGCCGTGGGAACTGGCGTTTGAGGATTTTCTGCTTGGCGATGACCCCTATACGATGTTTGAAACGCTTGCCACGATGCTGATTCGCTCGGCTCTGGCCGGGTGTTTTCTGGAGGCAGCGACCAGCGAATATCTGGCTCGCGTGGTCTCGATGGGAAATGCCAGTGACAACGCCGACCAGATGATTCAGGATTTAACCAAAGACTACAACCGCGCACGACAGGGACAGATTACAGTGGAACTGCTGGATATTATCACCGGTGTCAGTGCTGCCAAAAAATAATAAATTGGTTTAGACGATAAAGCAGAGTCAATACTATGGTAAACACAGGACGAATCACGCAGGTAGTCGGAAGCACGTTTGAAGCGGAATTTCTCGCCGACCGGATTCCGGCCATTTATAATGCCTTAACCATCAAAGGTGAATTTGAAGGCAAACCGTTCGAGCTGGTTGGCGAAGTTCAGCAGCATCTGGGCGGCGGCCGGGTACGTGCGGTGGCTCTGGGAAGCACCTTCGGCATGCGTCGAGGGATNNGCCGCTGCAAGTGCCGGTCGGCAAAGAAACACTCGGCAGGGTGTTCAACCTGCTCGGCAAGCCCGTGGATGGCGGACCAGCCATTCATGCCAAACAGAGCTTGCCCATTCACCGAAAACCCCCTAAATTCGTCCAATTGACGGCCAAATCCGAGATGTTCGAAACGGGCATTAAGGTAATGGACTTGCTGTGTCCGTTTGTTAAAGGCGGTAAAACAGGTCTTTTCGGCGGTGCCGGCGTGGGCAAAACCGTTCTGATTCAGGAACTGATCGCCCGTATCGCAACCCAGCATGGCGGTTACTCGGTCTTTGCAGGCGTTGGCGAACGAACCCGTGAGGGCAACGACCTGTGGCTGGAAATGCAGCGAACCAAAATCGGCAACACGGGGGCGTCAGTATTGGATAACACGTGTCTTGTATTTGGGCAGATGAATGAGCCGCCGGGAGCACGTCTTCGCGTTGCCTTGACAGGGCTGACGATGGCCGAATATTTATGTGAGGCCGGCGGCGGTGAAATTCTGCTGTTTATCGATAATATTTTCCGGTTTTCCCAGGCCGGTTCGGAAGTGTCGGCCCTGCTGGGACGTATTCCGAGTGCGGTGGGCTATCAGCCAACCCTGGCCAGCGAAATGGGCCAGCTTCAGGAACGTATTGCCTCCACGACGTCGGGTGCGATTACCTCGGTTCAGGCCGTTTACGTNNTACGTGCCTGCCGACGACCTGACAGACCCGGCTCCGGCCACGACCTTTACCCACCTCGATTCGTCGGTGGTGCTCTCGCGTAAAATTACCGAGAAAGGCATTTATCCCGCGGTGGACCCGCTGGAAAGCACCTCTCGAATTCTGGACCCCAATATTGTAGGCAAAGACCATTACGAAGTGGCCCAGAAGGTGCTGGAGTATCTGCAGCGCTATCAGAGCCTCCAGGACATTATTGCCATTCTGGGTATTGATGAATTAAGTCGTGAAGATAAACAAATCGTCGCCCGTGCCCGAAAGCTGGAACGGTTCTTCTCGCAGCCGTTTATCGTGTCTCAGCACTTTACCGGCCTGGAAGGCAAGTATGTGCCCGCAGCCGAGACGGTTCGAAGCTGTCGTCAGATATGTGAAGGCCAGTGGGATCATCTGCCCGAACAGGCCTTTATGTATATTGGCGCCGTCGAAGAAGCCCAGCAAAAAGTCCAGAAGAAAGCGGTTTAAGGAAATAATCCGTGGTTGGATTGGTGACAAAACCTACATTTCGCGTGGTCCTTCTGACCCCCAGAGCCAAACTGCTGGATTGCAGGGCAGGCTCGGTGATTATTCCCTGCTCGGATGGGCAGCGGGGTATTCTTCGTAATCATTGCCCCCTGTTGACGGGATTAGAGCTTGGGATTATGGAGGTACAGGGTATTCCAGACCGCCAAAGTGCCTATTTTGTGGTTGAGGGGGGCTTTGCCCGGTTCAGTGAAAACAATCTGACAGTGCTGGCCTACGATGCAGTGACCTTTGAGAATCTGGATGACGATAAGATCAAACAGATTATTTCGCAGGCCCAGGGTGTGGTTGCCGGACAGGAGTATATCAAAACCCAGCTTCAGAAAGTCAATATGGCCCGCAGCCGCCTGATACTCCGTATGGCGCAATTGGCCGGCAAACTGGAGCCGGTAAAGTAACCCTTTCATAACCGGGGACTTACAAAAAAAACTTTGCCTGCTTTTGCTGAAAAAAGTTGCTTTTTTTCTTGTTTGAATGTACGATTTGGCCCGTATTGAGTTTGTCTTATGGCCAAAACTCCTGAAAAAAACCTGGTTGCTGACGGTACTGATGCGAATGCTGAGGTTCGGCGGTTTATCGACACTCTTGACGATAAGCATCGGATGCTGGTTGTTTTGAAGTCGCAGCTTTATGGGAACCGCTGGGAGCCAATGCTGGAGGATCTTCGAAATCGTCTTGAAGGCAAGCCGTATATTTTCAAGCTGGTCAATCGGATTAAAGATGATATTGACCGAATTGAGCGTATGAAATCCTTTGAAGCTGATTATAAAGTCGATTTAACGGAATATATAGATATAACCTGACCGGAGAAATCGGATGAATTCTATGAAAATGGGTATTGTAATTGGTCTATTGTGCGGGGCGGTTGCATTGGCGGCAGGATTGTCCGCGTCCCCGGGGGATTATCTGGTTGCATCGGAACTCCTGGGCAAAGCAGGCCTGGAGTCCGGATGGCAGGTCAATCTGCCCATGAAACCAAATGAAAAGATAGACAATCTGTATGTCTATGATAATTATCTGTATGTTTTAACGACGCAGAACTTTTTGTTTTCCATTGATCGCGCCACCGGGCAGGTCCGCTCTCTGCTGCAGTTGGCTGTTCCCGGACTGCCGGTTCTGCCGCCGATGCATTTTGACAACAAGAGCGTTTTTCTGGTCGGTCAGGAGATGAAAGTCTTTGATCCGGCTTTCGGCCAGGTTACCGAGACGATCACTCTGAAAAATCTGGGCGGCAACTATGGCGGGATCGCCCGGAATCAGAAATATGCTTATGTATGCGGTTCGGATAACCGTTTGTATGCCTATACAGCGGGTGAAGGTATTCGTGTGTTTATGGTGTCGGCGGATAACGACTCGCCAATCTACTCGGTTATCGCCTCGGAGATGCAGGTCTGGTTCAGTACGCTGGCCGGCAATGTGATTGCCATGGATTCAGATACCGGACGCAAGGCCTGGCAGTTTAATCTGTCCGGCCCAATGAAGGCGCCGCTGGTGCTGGATCAGGGGTACATTTATGCGGCAGGATTGGATACCAAGCTGTATAAATTGAATTCCATGATAGGGACTCAGGTCTGGGAAAAGCCTTTTTTTGCCGGGGATAAAGTGGAAATGCCGCTGACTATGGGCAAGATGTGTGTGTACCTGTACACCGTTAACACCGGTGTCTATGCAGTGGATAAAGAGACGGGCAAAGCCGTCTGGAATCTGCCGCAGGGATATGCGGTGCTTGCCGAACACGGCTCGCGGGTTTATGTGTATGTCAAGCCGGGTATTTTGTCGGTGATGGATAATACGGAGCGCAAGGAACAGCTTTCCATCAATGCCGCCAGGGTCAATCGTGTCGCGGTCAATATGGTGGACTCGTGGGTCTATCTGGGCAGCGACAAGGGGCATGTTCAGGCTGCCAGGCCGATTGAGCCAAAGCCGCAGTCGGCCCAATCGAAGTAAATCAAAGTCTTGTCAGCATTTGAAACGAAAGTCATAAATCATGGATGTACAAATCAAGCGAGCGTTAATCAGTGTTTCCGATAAAACCGGCGTGGTCGATTTTGCCCGGCAACTGGCGGCGATGGGAGTGACTCTCATCAGCACAGGCGGGACGGCCAGAGCTTTGTCTGAGGCGGGATTGCCCGTCGTCAGCGTGGATTCGGTGACCGGTTTTCCGGAGATGATGGACGGTCGCGTTAAAACGCTGCACCCCAAGATCCATGGCGGACTCCTGGCCCTGCGTGATAAGGCCGACCATGCCGCCGCCATGAAACAGCATCAGATTGAGCCGATCGACCTGGTCTGTGTCAATTTATATCCCTTTGAACAGACCGTGGCCAAAGCGAATTGTTCATTCGAAGATGCCATCGAGAATATCGACATCGGCGGGCCGAGCATGGTTCGTTCTGCGGCCAAGAATCATCTGTATGTTACGATTGTCACCCACGCATCGCAGTATCAGATGGTGCTCGATGAGATGAAATCCAAAAACGGCTGCACCAGCCTTGCGTTACGCAAGCAGTGTGCCCGCAAGGCGTTTGCCCTGACGGCCTCGTATGATGCAGCGATATCCAAATATCTCAATGAACAGGCCGGCGAGGTATTCCCCGACAGGCTCAGCATCTCGCTGCGAAAAGATCAGGAGCTTCGCTACGGCGAAAATCCGCACCAGAAGGGGGCTTTCTACCGGCTGTCCGATGCCAAAGAAGTCAGCGTGGGCACCGCCCGGCTGATCGATGGAGCGACGACCCCCATCAGCTTCAACAACCTGATGGATGCCAACGCCGCGTTTGAACTGGTCAAGGAATTTGACGAACCGGCCGCTGTGGTGGTCAAGCACATGAATCCCTGCGGATGTTCGGTGGACGCCGATATGATCAGGGCCTATGAGCGGGCTTATCTTGGGGATGTGGTCAGTGCCTTCGGCGGGATTATTGCCCTGAATCGAAATGTGGATAGGAACATCGCGACGGTGATTATGGAATCCTATGCCCGCTTTGGCAAAGCCAAAGGTGCGGCGGGTTTCTTCGCCGAAGTCATTGTGGCGCCGTCTTATGATGCCGATGCGATTCAAACCATTCGCACGCTCAAGGAATGGGGCCAGCGGGTTCGATTGCTGGAAACCGGTCCGATTGACCGCAAGGTGGTGGATGCCCGCCAGTATGATNNTATGATGTCCGCTGCATTGTGGGCGGTCTGCTGGTGCAGGAACGTGACCTGGTTGGCTGGCAGGCGGAGAAACTGACATTCCCCACCAAAATCAAGCCCACCCCTGAACAAATGGAAGATCTGCGTATCGCCTGGCTGGTTGCCAAACACGTCAAGAGCAATACGATCACCTTAGTCAATAACAAATGCCTTGTCGGCGTCNNCGTGGAGTCGGGCATGCTGGCGGTCAAGCAGGCCGGCCAGATGGCCAAGGGCGCCGCGATGGGGTCGGATGCCTTCTTCCCATTCCCGGATAATGTCGAAAATGCGGCAAAGGCCGGAATCGCCTGCGTGATTCAGCCCGGCGGCTCAAAGAAAGACGATGAAGTCATTGCCTGTGCCGACAAACACGGCATTGCGATGGTCTTTACCGGCGTTCGGCATTTTTACCATTAATGAGTTTGAATCGCATCCAGTTCGAGTTCAAACAGTAAGTCGTCGCGGCAGATATCGCATTCGAGCTTGATATGCGGCAGGAGGATATGATATTTCCGGAGCCACTGGTCAAGCAGCGGATAGTCTTTTCTGTCCTTGAAATAAGCGATTGCCCTGACCGTATCCGTCCACGCCATGCCGACATTTTGCAGAATTGCCTCGACCACTTTCATCGTATGGTCAATTTGCCTATGCGTATCGCCGAGAAAAATCGTCTTGCCGTGCGGGTCAATGCTGGCTGTCCCGGAAATATACAATCGTTTTTGCTGTGGGGTTGCAATTTCCATCGCCCGGCTGAAGGAAGAGCGGTACTGTGTGGCCGGACATTGCAGGGGCGATTCCACCGGCCTGATTTGAGCGGAACCGTTTTTGGGCACAGCCGCCAGCAATTCCGTCTCAATCGCATAATCCAGGGGATTGGATAAGCTCACACCGGTGCTGGCTGGAATGCGACGATTGAACACATCTTTTTCAGTAAAGAAGCGATCCCGTGCCCGATTCAGCTTGTCATACCAGGATAAAATGTCGTGAGCATACAGCCAGGTTCTGGCCGTCGAATGAAAATCAAGCCCCATCGTTTGTAATACGGTATCCATTTTTTGAAACACCGAATAGGTCTGAGTCTGATTGTCCGCCTGTCTGTCGTCCGGAAAAAGACGCAATTGATAATACCGGACATGGTCATCTTCAAAAATGCACCCTGCAGGCGAATTGCCGTTTTGTATAAACTCGATTGGGAAGCCAGACAAGGCATGAAGCTGAATAATGAAAGTGGGGCAATTCTCTTTGGGATACTGGGTAAACCAGGTAATCGGGCAGGTCAATTCCGGCACTGCATTTTTAAGAGTCTGGGCGGTTCTGATTTGCCTGTCTTTAGGGATCGCAACACGGCAGGTAATACTGCCGGCCTGATTTGCCTTCATAAAGTCCGATAGCTGCTTTAACAGATCAGCCTGGTCTGAATCCGAATAGCTCTGCGAACTGATAAAAAACTCCCGGCCGGAACGATGCGGCACGGTAATCACATCGAGATTGGATACATTCGAAAATTCCATGAATACCCCATACTGTCTATATTCATACATTGCGACTGTTCTTGTCGTTTAATCATATTGACGTATTAAGGCGACAAATCTCTACATAAAAACAAAAAAAACTGCGATTTTAACACGAGAAAAAATAACAAGACTCACAAGGTCTTATATGTTAAAGATGGAGAAATGGCAGCGACGTAAATCCAGTAAAAGGGATGTGAATTTGGGTGTCTGAAAATGAGATGCAAAAAAATTTAAAGTTTTTACGGCAGGTTTTCGATAATTGTGTAGTGGATTTTTACGAAAAGTTAATATAATATACACATAAGCAATTATTGAGCTTTTCATCACCCTCCTCCGAAGCCAGA
>DLFY01000126.1:9712-13687 GCA_002482415.1 Phycisphaerales bacterium UBA7708 | reverse complement strand
TTGCTGCCGGTATTCATGGGTTTGTGCATTGCCGCGATTTGTGCCGCTGTTCCGGCCTTCCCCGGAGCCGAAGGGCATGGTGCCGTCGCCACTGGCGGCCGGGGCGGTGTGGTCTATGAAGTGACCAACCTGAACGATTCCGGCACGGGCTCTCTGCGGGATGCCCTGAATCACAACACCGCACGCACCATCGTATTTCGCGTCTCGGGTACCATCCACCTCAAGTCCAATTTAAGTCTCAAATACGGCAATGTCACCATCGCCGGCCAGACCGCTCCCGGCGACGGCATCTGCATCGCCAACGGCAGTCTGTATGCCGGCTATGACAACGTCATTATTCGCTATATTCGCTGCCGCCTGGGTGACCAGTGGCCGGATGGGACCGAAAATGGCGACGATGACGCCACATGGGGCCGCTATGGCGACCGAATCATCCTGGACCACGTCACGGCAAGCTGGTCGGTGGATGAGTCCTTTTCCTATTATGTCAACACCAACTTCACCGCCCAATGGTGCCTGATTACCGAAAGCCTCCGTTACTCACATCATGAAAAAGGCGCCCACGGCTACGGCGGCATCTGGGGCGGCACCAACAGCTCATGGCATCACAACCTGCTGGCACATCACAGTTCACGCAATCCGCGGATCGAAGGCGATGTCGCCAACAATGTTGATCTGTGCAATAATGTCATCTACAACTGGGGATTCAATAGCTGTTATGGCGGCGAAAGAGCCACCGTGAATATCATCAACTGCTATTACAAATATGGCCCGGCGACCGACTCCGGCAAACGAGGCTGGATCGTCAATCCCAGCTATACCACCGATTCTATTTCCGGCGCTCGCGTTTATGGTCTGTGGTATGTCGCAGGCAACTACGTCCACGGCTATCCGGCCATCACAGCGGATAACTGGAACGGCGGCGTAGTTCCATCCGGGGGACTTGCGGATAAGGCGTTGTGCAAATCAGCCACCCCTTTCCCGGTAGCCGCGACGTATCCGGTTACGGTGCAGACCGCGACCGAAGCCTATGTCGACGTTCTCGATAACGTCGGCTGCAGTCTCGTCCGTGACTCCGTGGATACCCGCATCATCAGCGAAGTGCGAACCGGCACAGCCACCTACGGCGGACAGACCGGCGCCAGCAAGGGGATTATCGATTCTCAGACGACCGTCGGCGGATGGCCGACGCTGAATTCGCTGCCGGCTCTTGACGACAGCGATCACGACGGGATGCCCGATGTGTGGGAAAGTCCTCGTGGTCTGAATCCAAACCAGCCCGCGGACCGCAACGGCGACCGGGACAGTGACGGCTATACCAATCTGGAAGAATATCTCAACTGGCTGGTCACGCCCGCCGCCAGGGCCGACATCAACCGCAACTGCATGATTGATCTTGACGACTTCCATATTCTGGCCGCAGCATGGATGAGTCAATCGGACAGCCCTGACTGGAATCCGGCCTGTGATATCGCCAGGCCCGCCGATGGTATTGTTAATACCGCTGACCTGGTCATCCTTGTTGATAACTGGCTGTGGCCAAATGAATTGTAATTTTCGCTGCTGGACCCTGCCGTTATTGAACGCTGATATAGATCGGAGCACCAAAAACAGGTACTGTCGCCTTGCCGTCAGCAATTTTAACCTCAATGGCTTCGGCCTTTCCTTCGGCCAGCGGCATGCGTTGGGCACTTGATATTTTCTCCTGCCCTATGAGAAATGTAATCTCGGCAGTCTTGTCCGTTCCGCAGGGAATCCACGCCGCATAAATTTTACTCGCCTGTCCTTCGGCAGTCTGCCCACGCACATATTCATAGACGTATGCATCCGGGGTTTCCATCACCTTGCGGGAAAATCGATACTCGCCCAGCGTCTGCTGCAAATGCGCCACCGCCCAGAAGGAGGGCTTGGGCTGATAATTTCGCGTCAGGCCGGCCGAACCATGCACCTGCGGCTTGTCATCATCGTTAAACCAGAACATATAGGCACGGTCCAAATCCATCGCCGAAAACACCAGCCACGAACGAACCAGATAGCGAGCCTGTTCAGTCTCGGTAGAACCTTTCCAGTCCTTGAATGTGCCTTCCGCGGGAGCCGGTTTAGTCGAGGCATCCCAGCCGAATTCCGTCAGCCAGACGTCCTTGCCGGCAGCATTCTGATTTCGCCAGTCGATAACCGCCTGGATATCCTTGAGATATGCGATGCTGGAGTCTTCCGGAAACGACCGCTCCCACGTCGGCCAGCCCTTGACCTCCGCATAACTGTGCACATTGATCACATCGTACAGACTTTCCAGCCCCTTGACGCAGGACAGGCTCTTGGCATATTGATGGCTGTCTCCGGCAATCGCCGCACAGGTCGCAATCTTCATCTGACTGTCGCCGGCACGGAGGCCTTTAGCCATCGCTTCAAATATGAGCCGATACTGCGGGTCAGTGTAATGCCCCGGCTCGTTGCCGATTTCCACGGAAGTCACCAGGTTCCGTCCCTGCGGCCCGAAAAACCGTGCGAATGCAAAGCCGTATGTCTCGGCATCACGGGCCGGATTCTTCCATTTTTCATACGGCGTTGCGCCGAACATGATGCTGGCGCTGATTTCATAACCGGACTGCACCCACTGGCCGTACATCGTCCCCCAATCCACCCGATTGCGTGCAAACGGAAAGACCGGCCAGAAATTCGTCTCGTCCCCCAGATCCCACTCCAGCCCGTGATAATCCCGCACCAGTCGGCAGACCGGTTTATACAGTTCAGGTTTAAACTGGACCGTATGGACGCAGATCCCCATAAAATCCTTCATCAGCGGTTTGTCTTTGGGGGTCTGGGCAGCAAAGCATGGAACCGCAACAATCGCCATCCATGTCCATACAATTAACCGTTTCATCATTTGCTCCTTTTACATGTTCAAAATTTTCATCGTGATTTGACCAGCAGCAGATTCCAGATTGCCAGTACAAGAATCACAATAAACAGGACTCGTACCACATTGCGCGGCAAACGATGCATCAGATGGCCGCCGATATATCCGCCAATCAGGCCGGTGGGAATTACCCACAGGGCAATTTTCAGGGATTCAGCCACAGCAATCCCGTGCTCCGGCAGCGTCCAGTTCTTATAAATCGCCCCAATCCACGAAATTCCAACAATGATTGCAGCGGAATTACTCATGGCTCGTCGAATCGGCAGTTTCAGAATCACCTGCTGCAGCGGTGTAGAAATCGTACCCGCACCGATACCCAGAAGTCCCGCAGCGACACCTGTAATAAGCCCAATCCCTGCAGACCAGAGCGGATAGCCTTTGGGCAGATGAGCCACAGCGTCTTCATGCGTCGGCCGGGCGGGCTGGAACAACCGCCAGCAGTTATATATCAGCACATAAATCAGGAAAACGCCAAAACATCGAGCCAGCCAGACACTGTTGTGACCTTCAAACAGCGTCATATTGCTGATTGCCACCCCCAGCAGAATGCCCGTAACCGCCATTGGAATCAGAGATTTCAAAATCGGTTTGACTAAGGCCTGCGACTTCCAATGCGGCACCAGCGAGGAAATCCCCACGACAAAATTACAGATCATCGCCGCCGCCTGATAGAGATGCTGATTTTCGCCGAAGACCATCACCAGCGCGGGAATCATAATCGTCGAACCGCCCAGCCCGAGAAGCCCGCCAAACAGCCCCATCGCAAGACCTGTCAACAATAATTGAATGATTTCCAGCATAGTTTTGACTTGCGAGCGGATTACAAATTAACCTGCCTACCGCTCCGGTTCAAACAATTCCCGGAACTTGTCTTCGATACTATAGCTGGCACACAGGGTCTCCCCAATCAATATCGCCCCCACGCCGACATTGACCAGCTTTCGCACATCCTGACGCGTTTTGATGCCGCTTTCGGAAACCAGTTCGCGTTTGTCGTCCACCAGCTCGGCCAGACGGCTGGTCGTATTCAAATCCACAGTCATCGTGTTCAAATC
>DLFY01000126.1:0-9704 GCA_002482415.1 Phycisphaerales bacterium UBA7708 | reverse complement strand
CAGCGTATAATGCTTTTGCGGAAATCCCACCATGCTGCGGACCTTCAGCAGCGTATCGGCCTCATGTGCCTCAATCAGCACCGACAGGGTCAGCTCATTGGCCAGAATCAGCAAATCCATCAAATGTCCCGACGGCAGAGCCTCGGCAATCAGCAAAATCGCATCCGCACCGGCCGCCTTGGCCTCAAACACCTGATACGGATCGACGATGAAATCCTTCCGCAAAACCGGAAGCGACACCGCCTCTTTGACCGCAGTCAGATAGTCCAGCCTGCCCTGAAAATATTTTTCATCGGTCAGGACGCTGATTGCATCCGCACCGCATTGTTCATACGTCCGGGCAATCGCCACCGGATCAAAATCCGCCCGAATCACTCCTGCTGACGGCGAAGCCTTCTTTACCTCGGCAATGACATTCAGACCCCGGGGATGAGACTTGGTCACCGCCCGGTAAAAATTACGGCACTTCGGCGAGGCCATCGCCTTTTCACTGACCACCTCCAGCGGAATCTGCTGTTTGCGGAGCTGGACTTCCTGCACCTTGTCACGGATGATTTTGACCAGAATGGCACTCATGCGGGCTTGACTCCTGTTGCCTTGAAGAATGTATAGTTAAACACCCCATCCGCCTCGGCCGTACGGTACAGGTCGGCAACCGCCTGCTTCCAACTGGCCGAATCCATCATGTCGGAGGCGATGGCTTGTTTTCCCACCCCTTCGACCATCGCAGTAAAGGTGTTTTTGGTGAATCCCTCGACCCATTGTGGACGAGACGAATCCACATAAACCACACGCGGCGAGACCGACACGTTTTCAAAACCAGCCCCTGCCAGAAGCGGATATAATCTTCGTCCAATCAGGGCATCTCCTCCTGCCGACGCCTGCAAATCCACCAGGCACTGGATTGCCCGACGCGCAAAGGCACTGTCGGGATAAAAATAGGCGCTGCCGTGGTCCCCTTCGATGGCGGTGATGGTTTTCCCCGGCTTGACGACACGTTTCAATTCCGCCAGGGCCTTGAGCGGTTCGGACAGATGTTCCAGTACAAAACAGACAAACACCGCGTCGAAAGTGTTGTCAGCAAAGGGCAGGTGAAAAAGATCGGCCTGCTGAAATCGCACATTGCTAAAGCCAGCCGCCTGAACCGCAGTCTTTGCATGTTCAAGGGATGCCGGCGAAATATCCACTGACAGAAACGAAACTTTAGGGTTATTGCCTGCCAGAAAGACCGTCTGTGCCCCGACGCCGCAGCCCGCCTCCAGAACCAGCGAACCATCGGGATATCGCTGGTCATGGTGCAGCAATTCGGCCAGCGTCGTCGCCTGATCCCCCAGACGCAGCGATTCCCGCTGCGAATACCCATGTACATAAGGTCCGGATGCCGTCATATTCGCCTCATCAGGCCCCGCGTGACAACTGGACGAATATCATCCGCAACTGATTCAGGCTGCCCTGCAGAATTTTCTGCTCATCATCAGTCAGGTTGCCTTTGCACTTGGTTTCCAGCATGCCGAGTAAATCAATATTAAACTTGGCCAGTTCAAAATCCGGCTCGATGTCCTTGTCCTGGTCTTCCTGCGGACGGATCAGGCCCAGCGCCAGATAAGCCTGCGTCGTGAAAATCGAGACCAGCCCTTCAAAATCCGCCGGCGGAAGCTGACGCGAAGACCCGGTTTCTTCGGCCTGCTCGACCTTCTCTTCGAGGGTTTCCTTTTCTTTCTGGGCCTGATTTTTCCAGTCTTCGTCGATAATCACTTTTTTGGGTTCGTTTTGTTCGGCCATGTTCCCGCCTTTCATTAATGTTTTTAAAGTCCTGGGACACCAGAGGATAGAGGTATCTTACAGGATGTTCTCGCCATCCAAATCAGTCGCGTCACAAATATTTTTTAATCCGCCCCATATCCCGTTTCTGGTCTTTATCCTGAATTTTCTGACGCTTGTCATATTGCCGTTTACCCCGGGCCAGCCCCAGTTCACATTTGGCAATGCCCCGGTCATTAAAATAAATACGCAGTGGAACCAGCGTATAGCCCCGCTGCTCCAGCTTGGTTTTAAGTTTTCGAATCTGGATTTTATGCAGCAGCAGCTTGCGTTTACGTGTGGGTTCATGATTGGCAGCATTTGCGGCCTGGGCATATTGGGCAATCTTGCAGCCAACCAGCCAGACTTCTTCGCCGTTGATCCGGGCGTATGCCGCATCCAGCTCGCACAGCTTATCCCGGAGGCTCTTGACCTCGGTCCCCACCAGCGCAAGCCCGGCCTCAACCTTTTCCACCAGTTCAAAGTTGAAAAAGGCCTTTTTATTCTGAATCACAGGTCCAGACTGTTTTTTATCCTGTTTTTGCGTCATAAGTATCTATCTTACCTGAAATTCCGTATTTTGCAAGGCCGGTATCCAGGAAACATTCATGGTCATATCTTCCTATTTTACCGATAAAAAAAGCCGGGTCATAAGCCCGGCCTGAAAAAACTTTCGAAAAGTAAGTATTATTTAACCAGCCGCAGGCAGACAGGATACTTATAATATTCGCCCTTGGATGCGGCTATGGAGGCGATAATACAGAAGATAAGGTCAAGCAGGTAGATCACAGGTATAAGAAACGGACCAATCACGCAAAATACTGAAATACCCGCCACAACTAAAGCAATTGCCACCGTAATCTGAAAATTCAAGGCCTCTTTGCCATGATAATCCACGTAAGACATGGCATCTTTCTTAATCAGCCAGATAATCAGCGGTCCGACAAAACTGGTAAAAAGACCCAGTAAATGGCATAACATGCCAAGGTTTTTAGCATCGTTGGAAATGTCGGCTTTCTGAGCCTCCACTGGCTGAGCCGGTGCTTGTTCGGGCTGCCCAGTTGTATTCTGCTGTTCCATGGTTTTACCTCCTAAATCAAACTTTTATGGTCTTGTTTTATCTATATATGTACCACTATTTTCTGGCTTGTCAAAGAAAAAAATACCCCGTTCCGATAAAAAGCCACAGCTTTACATTAGACAATCTCCGGGTATAATATAGGTATGATTGAAAAGGTTGTTCACAAAGCAAAACTTTCTGAGCATGATGAAATCCGCCAGAATCTGGAATACTGGCTCAGCCGCCCGGTTGAGGAAAGGCTGGCGGCGGTGGAGTTTTACAGAAGGCAGGTCTATGGAACTATCCCGCGACTTCAAAGAGTGGCTCGAGTTATTAAACGCACACAAGGTTGAGTACATCGTTGTCGGAGCGCACGCACTGGCTTTCCATGGCTCACCCCGGTTTACCGGAGACCTTGGCATCCTTATCAAACCCGACAAAGCCAATGCCCGTAAGGTATTGGACACACTGGCTGAATTTGGTTTCGGATCGCTTCAATTGACCGAAGAGGATTTCTGCCAGCAGGAATCCGTCGTGCAGTTAGGTTATCCGCCTTCCCGAATCGATATCATGACGACATTAACCGGCCTGACATGGGAACAGATTCTTGCCGGTAAAACTGCGGGGACATTGGCATCTATCCCGGTTTTTTTCATCGGTAAAAAAGAGCTTATTATCAACAAAAAAACCCTCGGCAGGAACAAAGACCTTGCCGACATTGAAGCCCTCGAAGACAAAGCAAATCAATAGAGAGGTTACTCCGGTTTGCGCACTGAGGCACAAAACTGGCCCATCTTCATCATCGCATCATTGAGCTTGTCCATCGAGCCGTCAAGCTGGACGAAGGCGTTAACCAAATCCAGCAATTCCGGATCGGCAGGTTTTTCGCCGTAATGATGTTCAATATTGACAATCCCCGCATCCAGACCATACTCCATCGCCTTGGCGACATACGCCCGGCAAATGCCGATTTTTCGGCCGGGCAGGTCACGACAGCAGTTGCTGACCCCCAGTGAGAAATGGCAGCCCTTCATCTGCGGGTCGGATTTAATCTTTCTGATGGTATTGAATGCCCGATAAGTGTAGCCCGGCACTCCCGGATCCATCGGCATATCAATCGCCAGCGGAAAGACCGTCGAATCGAAGAAGATTTCCTCGGGCTTGAAGCCAAAGGTCATCGCCTTCTGGAACAATTCCTTGGCCAGGCCGAACAATTCATCTACGGAATGCGAACCGCCGGGGCCGGTGGGCTTTTCTTCACTGACCAGCAGGCCGATGAATGAAAAGTTGTATTCCTTCTTCAGCGGCATCATTTTATCCGCGGTATAGACTTTAATCGAATTCATCAGCGGCGCCCTGACCGGCTGGTCGGTATTGTACCATTCCTTCAGGCCGGCAATCAGCACCTCGTCATTGCTGCTGTCCAAGCAAATCGGCACCCCCATGCCCCACTTGCGGACCAGGCGGACATACTGTTTCATCATCCCCACTGCTGCATTCGCATCGGATTCGCCGAAGGCATCCAGGTTGACGGCGATATAGCTGGCTCCGTCGGAGGCCTGGGATTCAATCAGTGCACGGATATAGTCCAACTGCGGGCTGGGCTTGGTATAAGCATCCGGTCCAAGCTCCTGAAGTTGCTTCATAATCGCTCCAGTCTTGGGGATTGAAGCGTGTATCGATTCGCCGATTTCAATCAACGGCCGTTTCATTGTATGGTCCCTTCCAAACAGATAATTCACAATCGAACTGGTATGCTCCAGAGCCGGAACCCGGGGGCGATTGCTGGTCTGCCGCAGCCGCTGCCGTCCGCCAACCTCGGCGGCAGCCGAACCATACACCTTCTCACCAATACACAACCGATCCTGATTATTGCCGCAATAACCCTTTACCGTGGCATCGCCGCAGGGGACATTATCCAGTCCTTTCTCGCAGCCGCCGATGGTGCAATAGCCGAAATTTTCAGGCAGGTAACAGTCGCCGCATTCCTGACACTCAAAAGCAAGGTATTTAAAGCCCTTTTCTATAGCATTAAACGCCTTGTATGTACAGCTTTTTTCCTTGTCGGCCCGCACCCAGTGCACACATTTGCGAAATGCCCGGAAGCCGCTGTATTTGGGGTCCAGAATCGCCCGGTGCATAAAATTAAAGAATTTCTCATTGAACCGCTTCTTTGGCCGGGATAACTCCACTGCCCTGCCGCTGTCATCATACAGATAAAACGCCTTCTCCGCCGGCCAGTACAGATTATCCTTATATTGCCGCCACTGGTCGCCGATTTCAGCGGCCCGCCGCAGAATTCTCACGAAAATATCAAAATCATGCACCCCGCCGATATCCGCCCCGGCCGCTCCAATCGACCGATACATCGCCACCTGCTGGGCCGCCCGTTCGATATGCTCGTCCACCGTTTCCGACTGCAGCTTGGCCAGCAGCGCATCGCTGACAAAGCAGCCCGGCAGCTTGATATCGTGCATCAGCCGCGGGGCCGGCGTCAGCGTCGTCAGCCAATAGACATTGCCCAGCACAGGGACTTCAATCCGATTATCCCTGAGATACTGCATCAACTCCATCGACTTTTTCCAGTCCCAGCCGACCTGAGTCACCAGAAACTCCGCCCCGGCGGCAATCTTCTTCTCCATTTTATAATACTGCTGCATCAGGGAAGCCTCGGTGTACTTAAAAGGCGACACCGCAGCCCCGGCAAAAATCTGTCGTGTCTTTGCCAGTTGTTCAGGTGTGGATTTAATCAGAGCACTGTTGTTCATTTTGTGGATTTGGCTCAACAGCCCCACCGATTCGACCTCAAACACCCCTTTGGCCGTCACCGGCTTATCCCCAGTCAGAGCCAGCAGCGTTTCCACGCCGCGCTGACGGTACCCGACCAGCGTACTGGTCAACCCATCTGCGTTACTGTCTTTACAGCTCAGATGCGGAATAAAATCCAAATCCCCCAGCAAATTCTTCTGCGTAAGCACGGCCAGTACATCGGACGGGTCAATATTGGCTACTCCGCCGGGATTTTGCGGCAGCATGATACCGGTAAAATCAAAGCCACTCGGAATCGCTCCTGCCCCGGCCTGCTGATATCCTGTCAGGAATTTCTCAATCGGAGCAAAACTGTACCCCGGCCCACCCGTCAGCTCGGCAACAATGATAAAATCTTTTTTTGCCCGCAGTTGCGACTTTAATCTCTTTTGAGCCACAGCAGAATCTCCATCATGTCTATTGTCCATGGTTTCTATGTATCTGAGCATTCATTATAGAGAAAATGTAACGACAGAGTACCCGAATGCAACTTGTTTTTTGTCTTTTCCTGCTCTTATTCAGGTAAAGCCGACATCACGAATAGAAAACCGGTTTTTTCTTGAACTCACGTACCGTCGGCAGCAGCGTATAATCGCAAATACGGTATTCCTCAGCAAGTTCATCGATAAACCGCTGTACATCCTCCATCCGCCCGGCGTGAATCATGGCAAACAGATTATAAGGCCAGCCGGCAAACGTTCTTCGCTGATAACAATGGCTGACCGCCGCACGGGACGCCATCGCTTTGCCCGCTGCATCCATACGAGCTTTCTCCACAACCGCTGCCAGCATCACATTGACTGTATAGCCCAGCTTACGGTGGTCCAGCACCGCTGCGATACGCCGGATTACGCCCTTATCGGACAACTTCTGTGCGATTTTCAATAAATCCGGACTCAATGGGCTTACCGTCAACGCAATATCTTCCTGCAATAGCCGCAGCGCCTGCCGCTGGTCTGCCGTCAATTCCACAACTTCGCCCGTCTCACCCGCAGGCTGGTACCCCCCCGCCAGAAAATCCTTCTCCGAAGGCCCGGCCGGGTCAAAACGCACATCCAGTTTATACACCGTCTCGGCCGGCAAAGCCCGAAACTCTACCCCGGTTTGTCCGGTCAGTTTGCCCAAAATGGCTTCGATTCGCTCAAACGATTCATCCTGACAGGTAAACCAGAGATTGAACTTGTGATTTCGCAGATAATTATGTGACACCCCTTCAATCGCACTGACCCCCGCAGCCACCGTGTCCAGCTTTTCTGTCGGCACACTGGCCGTAACCAGCGTCGCCACACGGCCCAGCCGTTTATAATCCAACTGCGCCCGGTATCGGCGGATATACCCCTGTTCTTTGAGCCGTCGGATTGCAGCTATCGCATCGGCCTCCGAACAGCCCGCCTGCTGTGCTAATTCCCGAAACGGTCGCTCCGTCAGCGGCAAGGGGTTCTGCACCCATTGCAATACACAGTTGTCTAACTCAGAACGTCCGGTCATTTCACTTTATCCATACTCGTTTGCCCAAGCACACATAAGGGGTCCTGCCCCAGCAGGTGGCCGTTAGCAATCAGCGCCCGCGCCCGGCAGCCCCGGCAGTCAGCCAGAAAACCGCATCGCCCGCAAAAATCGCGATATTGCGACATATCCCGTATGGACCGCAGCAGCGGATTGTTGTGCCAGATATCGACCAGATTATACCCATTTTGCACCAGATTTCCCGCCTGAAGTTCCAGGAATCCGCAGGTCTGCACATCCCCCTGATAGCTGATAAACGCAAATCCGCTGGCCGCCAGACACCCCCGAACATGGTCGGCTCCGGGGATTTTCTTCTGCCGGGCGACACGGGCAAACTGAGGCCCACAGGTCACACGCAACTCAATCGGATAGGTCGCCTTCATCGACGCCAGCGTCTCCAGAACCTGTTCATACCGCTTCGGCTCCAGCAGCAATTGCGTATCCTGCTCGGCCCGCCCCACCGGCACCAGTACAAACGGATTCCAGCAGGACGCCCCCAGCTCCACCGCCAGCCGGGCAATCGCATCCAGATGCTCCACATTCACCCCCGTCAGGGTTGTGTTGATTTGGAACCGCAGGTTGGCCTTGCGGGCCTTTTCGATGGCCTTGAGGGTGGTTTCAAACGCCCCCGGCACCTGCCGAAACGCATCATGGCTGGCCGCATCCGGCCCATCGAGCGAAAACGAAAACGACATCAGTCCCGCCTGTTNNCATCCAGCAGCGCCCCGCAGGTCGCTATCGCCATCCGCAGGCCGAGGGACTTGCCGTAATCGGTCAGGTCAAAGATATCCTGCCGCATCATCGGCTCCCCGCCGGTCAGCACCACCACGCACTTTTTCAATTCCGCTATCGCATCCAGAATCTTCCGGCACTGGTCCGTCGAAAGCACATCCTGCTCGCTGGTCGTGGCCGACGCCCGGCAATGCCGGCATCGCAGCACGCACCGCCGAGTCACTTCAAACGCGATAATTGTTGGTTTTATAATTTCAGCCATAACATCTTTCAAGGTAAAGGGCAAAAGGCAAAAGGTAAAACGATAATGACAAAAAAGTTTAGCCCGAAGGGCTATCCACACTTTTTCCTTTTACCTTTTTCCTTTTCACTTTAACACCTTCGCTGCTTCCGGCGCAAAATACGTAATAATAATATCCGCCCCCGCCCGCTTGATCGACAGCAGGCTTTCCATCATGGCCGCCTCATAATCCAGCAGGCCGGCCTTGGCCGCGGCATGAATCATCATGTATTCCCCGGATACATTATACGCCGCAATCGGCACATCAAAATGATGCCGGGCCAGGGCGATCACATCCAGATACGGCAAGGCGGGCTTGACCATCACGATATCAGCCCCCTGCACAATATCCTCTTCCATCTGGCGAAGTCCCTGTCTGCCGCAGGCCGGGTCGATCTGGTGCGTCCGGCGGTCGCCGAAACTCGGCGTGCTCTGAGCGGCATCGCGGAACGGCCCGTAAAACGCCGAGGCAAACTTGGACGAATAGGACATGATCCCGCATTCGACATAGCCTTCGGTGTCCAGCGTCTCACGAATCAACCCCACCCGGCCATCCATCATATCCGACGGTGCCACGATATCCGCCCCCGCCCGGGCATGAGCCAGGGCCATCGACGCCAGCACCTCAATCGTGCTGTCATTGTCGATATGGCCTTCGTACTGCTGAACCGCCGGCGTCGCAAACGGCGAGGACTTGCGTTTGCGTTTCGCATCCGCGGCCATAATCAGCCCGCAGTGGCCGTGGTCGGTATAGGCACACAGGCAGACATCGGTCATCACCAGCAGTTGCGGACACTTGGCCTTGATTTTGGCAATCGCCTGGCAGACCGCCGAATCCATCGCCGAGGCCCGCGAGGCGATGGCGTCTTTTTTCTCTTTGGTCCCGAACAGCAGGATGGCGGGAATACCCAGTTCGGCCATCGCAGTCGCCTCTTTAGCCGCCAGGTCGGGCGAAAACCGATAGCAATTGGCCATCGCCTCAATCGGCTCTTTGACCTGCTTACCCGGACAGACAAACATCGGATAAACCAGGTCATCGACCGACAGCCGAATCTCGCTGACCATCCGCCGCATCGTCGCATTCACCCGCAACCGCCGAAATCGTGTTTGTGGAAAGGACATTGTTATACTCCGATATTATTGTGATTAATCACAAGCCCAAACCAATTCTGTATTATTACGATGTTGTTCCTATTATTTCAGCCAACTCAATTATAATCATAAATATAGAAAAAAAGAAAGTAAGGCACACACTCGCTGTATTATAAAATATAATCCATTGCCACCAATCTTTATATTGAAAAAGACGTGTTTTGCATATCCCAAACAATCCAATCGTACCTGCCCCCAAAAACATAGGCAAATAGAGATACATAATTAGCCTTGCTCCATTTTGCAAAACACCAAAGTAAGAAGCAATTAAAGCCATAAGTATAGAAAGAATACCGGTTAATAATACTAATTCAGTGTGTTGTCTTTTATTGAGATGGATACGGGGTTGTTTTGATTGTTTAGGGC
>DLFY01000117.1:4960-8226 GCA_002482415.1 Phycisphaerales bacterium UBA7708 | reverse complement strand
TATCGTAAATGGATAAACAGCGGATTCTTATGCAGCAGCCTTGGATTAGATGGACATTGCCGTGCCTGCTGGCAGCAGCGGGTGTGGCTCTATTTTCAGTCTGGATATATCGTTATGTGACGTTTTCGGTACCCTTGCGTCTGGCCGGGGCGGATCATCGTCCGTCGGCATCCGCTGCATCTGTCGGCGGACCGGAGAACGGAACACTTGAAACCTTTGACGGCAAGGCCTCCGAAATCGCTGAATCCTGGCCTTTTTTCCGCGGGCCCAATTATGATGGTATTTATACAGGCAAAACACCTCTTTTATCCGAATTTCCCGCCGCCGGCCCCGCAAAATTATGGCAGCTCCAGCTCGGCGAAGGCTATGCCGGCGCTGCGGTTGCCGACGGACGTGTCTATATTATTGATTACGATATGAAAAAGCAGGCCGATGCAATTCGCTGCTTTGGTCTCGATGATGGCAAAGAAATCTGGCGTTATTCCTACCCGCTCAAAATCAAACGCAATCACGGCATGAGCCGCACGGTCCCCGCGGTTGCCTATGGGGTTGTGGTTACAATGGGTCCGAAATGCCATGTCACGTGTCTGAAAGCAGATACAGGCGAATACCTGTGGTCAATGGACCTGGTCCGGGACTACGCTACCAAAGAACCGCTGTGGTATGCGGGGCAATGTCCCCGTATTGATAATGGCCGGGTCATTATTGCCCCCGGCGGCAAGGCGTTAATGGTTGCGGTCGAGGCGTTGACGGGAAAAGTTATCTGGCAGACCGACAATCCCGACAAATGGCAGATGACGCATTCGTCTATCTTGAGTACCCAGTTTGCCGGCAAAAAGATGTATGTCTATAGTGCCAGCGGCGGGGTGGCGGGAATCGAGCAGGAAACCGGCAAAGTCTTGTGGAAAACCGATCAATGGAAGATGACCACCAATGTACCCACGCCGGTGGATGTGGGAGACGGCAAACTATTTTTTTCAGCCGGATACAATAAGGGCAGCATGATGCTTCAATTGGAACAAAAAGGCGAAGCTATTGTTCCCAAAGTGCTCTTTACGCACAAGGCCAGTGTCTTTGGTGCCGACCAGCAGACGCCAATCTATTATAAAGGATACATCTACGGCGTCCGCCCTGATAAGCAGTTGGTTTGCATGGACCTGGATGGAAAAATCATTTGGACCAGCGGTTCAGCGAACAAATATGGACTTGGGCCATACATCATAGCGGACGAAAAGATAGTGATTCTGGACGATGACGGCCTTTTATCAATCATCGAAGCCCGATCCGACCAGTTCAGGCTCCTGACCCAGGCCAAAGTACTCGAAGGCCATGAATGCTGGGGGCCGATGGCATTGGTCCAGGGCAGGCTGATTGTCCGCGACCTGACGACGATGGTCTGTGTTGATATCGCCGCGCCATAAGTGTTTTTTTTAAAACGACTAAAATCGCTAAACGCAATACGATTTATTGGGAGATAGAGCGTGACCTGTAAAACAGGAAAGACCAACACCGGCCTTGTGGCGGGCATTGTCATCGCCGTCGCCATCATCCTGAGTATTGTGTCGGTGGTGCGTTATGACACTACCGGCGAAAAAGGCAGCGGTTTGTCGGCGGAATATCAATATGATATCTCTGAATATGCCAAAATCCCGCCCGAAATGATACTGTATCAGCAAGTCGGCAACGCGATTCCCACCGGCCTGAAGGCTTCGCGTTCAATTGCATATAAAGAAGGCATTTATGTCTCAGGCGATACAAAAGTTGTAAAAATAGATGGTGCGGGCAAAATAGAAAAAGAGATAGCTCTTGAATCCGCCCCGACCTGCCTGGCTGTCGATGACGGAGGGGTTGTGATTGTCGGGTCTAATGATACCATCACCATCCTCGACAAAACCGGAACCAAACGAACCCAATTTGTCGTTCCGCAGAAAAATGCTATCCTGAGTTCTATTGTCCTGAATGAAGGTCTGCTCTTGTGTGCCGATGCCGCCAATGGGCTGATTTATCGTTACGATTTACAGGGTGAGCTCGTCAATATCATCGGCGAAAAAGACCCGCAGAAAGAAGACCATACGGGTTTTGTGATTCCCAGCCCGTATTTTGATATTGCCATGGCCTCCGATGGCCTGCTGCGGGTGGTCGATCCGGGGCGGCATGTGATTGTTGCTTTTACGCTGGATGGTCATCGGGAATGGACCTGGGGCAAGGCCTCGCCGAGAGTGGATGGCTTCAGCGGCTGCTGCAACCCGGTCAATATGGCTATCCTGCCCGATGGGTCGTTTGTGACGGCTGAAAAAGGTCTGGTTCGGGTCAAGGTCTATGATGCCGAAGGGCAGTTTGTAGGTGTGGTGGCGGGGCCCGACCAGCTTGAATGGCAGGGGCCCCTGCAGGTCTGCGATACGCCCGAGCAGTGCCAGAGCAGAGGATTTGATGTGGCTGTCGATGAGACCGGTCGGATTTATGTTTTGGATACGGTGAAAAATGTCGTTCGCATATTTGAAAAAAAGCAATAGCACAACGGCCCCCAATCGCCGGCAGTGGCTTCGTTCCGCCCTGCGATGGGCCACCGTGGGCATGATGGCTGCGGCAACCGGCTGGCTGGGACGCCGCAACGGAATCGACCTCAATCAACAGACCTGTGCGGACCCCAAAGGTCAGGTTGGCTGTCGCGGGTGCGGCCTGGTGAATCAATGCGGCCATCCGAAGGCCTTGTCATTCAAGCACAATAGCAGAATACAGGAAGATAATATATGACCCAGCCTGATAAACCAGTCAATCGGCGTGATTTCCTGCGGGATGGCCTGTGGGGGGCTTGCTTTGCCGGACTTGCCGGGACGGGGGCGGTTCTGGCCTCCAAAAGCGACCGGCAGCACTATGTCTGGCAGATTGACCCGGCCAAGTGCACCGCCTGCGGCAATTGCGCGACGTTCTGTGTCCTGCAGGAGTCGGCGGTCAAGTGTGTTCATGCCTACCAGATGTGCGGCTATTGTGATTTATGCACGGGTTACTATCGCCCGGAACCCTCGGCGCTGGATACGGCTGCCGAAAATCAGCTCTGCCCGCGCGGAGCGATCATCCGGACGTATGTGGAAGACCCGTATTTTCAATACACCATTGACGAACCGCTGTGCAACGGCTGCGGCAAGTGCGTGGAAGGCTGCGGTGCATTCGGCAACGGCTCGCTGTTTTTGCAGGTGCGTCACGACCGCTGCGTCAATTGCAACGAGTGTGCAATCGCAGCGGCCTGTCCTCCGCAAGCGTTCAAA
>DLFY01000117.1:0-4954 GCA_002482415.1 Phycisphaerales bacterium UBA7708 | reverse complement strand
CCCGCCGATAAGCCTTATCTGCTGAAAGGTCAGGGATGAAACGTCGCATCGGATGGATTGGTTTGATGCTATTGCTGTCGATGACGGCATGGGGCGTACAGCGGTTCCCGCCGCCGCAGTTTGACTCGGATTATCAGATTCCGCAGACGACAACCCCGATGCCGCATCCGCCGATGCGGGATGTGGTGGGCGTCGTGGTTCTTCTGGCGGCCCTCGGTGCAGCCTCCTGGCTGACACTGAAAAAACGCAGCCGCAAATGGATTGTCGGCCTGATGCTGTTTTCGCTGCTGTTTTTTGGTTTCTTCCGCAAAGGCTGTGTCTGTTCGGTAGGGTCTATCGGCAATATCGCCCTGGCTGCGTTTAACTCTGAGTATGCCCTGCCTGCGGCGGTACTGGTGTTCTTTCTGGCGCCGCTGGTCTTTACCTTGTTTTTCGGACGGGGATTTTGTGCGGGTGTCTGTCCGCTGGGGGCGATGCAGGATATTGTCCTGATTCGCCCGGTGCGTGTGCCGGAACCTTTGGAAGCGGCACTGCGGCTGCTGGCGTATCTGTATCTGGCTTTTGCGGTGCTGTTTGCGGCCACCGGCAGTTTGTTTCTGATTTGCCGCTATGATCCGTTTGTCACCTTCTTTCGCTTCAACGGCAACTGGAACCTGTGGGTGCTGGGCATCAGTTTCCTGCTGATATCGCTGTTTGTCGGCAGACCCTATTGCCGGTTTCTGTGTCCTTACGGTGTCATCCTGCGGCAACTGAGCCGGATTTCACGATGGCGCGTGACTATAACGCCGGATGAATGCATCCAATGCCGCCTGTGCGAACAGGCCTGTCCCTTCGGTGCGGTGGTCAAACCCTCACGTCCTCTGCCGCCGACCGAAACCGCCCGCAGCAAACGTACGATTGCATTCCTGATTGTGCTGCTGCCGGTATTGGCGGCGTTGGGCGGCTGGATTGGCTCGGCGATGCATCCGATGCTGGCTGACGCCCACCCGACGGTGCGGCTGGCCAATCGGATCGATGCGGAAACCGCAGGGCTGGTCAAAGGCCAAACCGATGCTAGTGAGGCCTTTCGGGCCAGCGGCCAGGATGTCCAACTGCTGCGGCTGGAAGCGGTATCCATTCGTCATCGGTTTTTAGTCGGAGGCATAATGGCTGGAGTCGCGCTGGGCCTGATTGCCGGCGGCAAGCTGATTGCCTCGGCGGTCCCGGTGGTGCGGAAGGAATACGAAGCTCATCGGGCGGGCTGCTTTGCCTGCGGCCGATGTTTTGCCTATTGCCCGGTGGAACAGAAGCGAAGAATCGAGCGATCTTTGCAGGGAAATAAAAATGAAGGAGCTGAAAATGAATAAAATAAAATTGATGCTGTTTATCATCCTTCTGGCAGGCGGGATTTCGTGTCATCAGGAAAGTTCCACTATGTCTGAGAAAGAAAAAACTGCACCGCGGTCCCTGGATCGCAGTCAAATTACCTACGGGCCGAGATTGGACCCCAATTGGGTGTCAGATAAGCAGTTGGACGACTTGCGTAAGTATATCGATATAATGCTTCCTCCTTCTTATGAAGTTTGGTTTGTTCATGTTTTATACAATAGAGACGATTATTTAACGGCTCGAATATATCTGAAATCTGAACAGACGGAAAACAGAATACGAAAAGGGCATTATCTGGGATATGATTCAATGTGGATTGATATTAAATTAATCAATCCAGCGTTGGCTCAATCTGAGGTTGCAAAGATGATGCCGGAATATATGCAGGTCTCATTACGTGAAATTCCTTTTGATGCTCAGTTGGAACCTCCCACACAGGACAGTATGTTTCCTTTTGCAGTTCCTGAAGAATTTTCCGAGCAGGAAATCACTGAAATTGTGGATTTTATTCGCTCCGGCCCAACCGTGAAGCCAAAGGAAAAAATTGTCAAGCGAGTTCAAGTTATTTCAGACATCGATTCCAATAATATCAAAGAAAATGATTATTCCTCGTCATTATTTACGTGCCCATGTTGGTCGTCAATGTTTACGAGCCTATATACTCAACATAGTGATCCAGAACCATGGGAGACAATTCAATACGAATCAACTGGGACAATAGGGTATCCTGAAACCCCTGACAATAAACCTATTATATCCATTGAACACGACGGTGAATTTATTAACATAAGAACAGGAAGCGTTGAAGGTGTAGTGTCTGGAGGCGGTGAAAGTATAATAATCAAAAAGACCGATGATGGATATGAGTTAGTAAGTATTGGAATATGGTATTCGTAAATTAACCTGACAATTCAGGCAGACTATGGATTACATTGATAATACGCAAATTAAAATGCGGCCGCTGTATCAGGGGCTGATGGGCTGTTCGGTGGTAGCGACGGTGCTGGGCGTGGTTGCCGCGGTGCTGCTGGCTGTGGCGGGGTATCAGATTCGAGTGACGGACCCGGCCCAAACCGACCTGCTGCAAAAGCAGAAGGAACAACTGCAGGCCAAGCCGTCCGACCAGGCGCTGGCCGAGAAGATTCGTGACCTGGACGCCCGTGTCCGACGGAATGAATTACGGCGCCAGCAGTTTATCCATACCGGCACGATTTATCTGGCCGGCAGCATCGTCATCGCGGCAGTCTGCTTCATTGCGGCCCGTTCGATGCTCAATCCCGCCCCGGTTGTGCCGACAGGGGATAGCTGCCCAGCCGAACAAATTCAGCGGGCGCGACAGACGCGACTGGCGGTCACGGCAACACTTGCACTGCTGGGTGCCGTGGGGTTGTATGCGGCTCTTACCACCCAGCCAAAACAAACAGCTTTGCCATCACAACCGCAACCCCAATCCGCCGCAGAATCGCAGCCCACCGCGACCGTGGACTGGGCTGAAGCGGTGGCCCAGCAGTGGCCGTCCTTCCGCGGGCCGTGGGGTGATGGCGTCTGCCGGATGCCGGATATTCCGGCTGTCTGGAATGAAAAAGAAAACAAAGCAATTGTCTGGAAATCCGAAGTCCCGCTGCCTGGTTTCAGTTCGCCGATCGTCTGGGATGATCGGGTCTATCTGACCGGCGCCACAGAAACCGAACAGAAGTTATTCTGTTACGATGCCAAAGACGGCAAGCTGCTGTGGACCGGCCAGATTCAGCCGGACGGCACCGCCGGACGCGAGGCTCCGCACATCATGGAAGATACCGGCTTTGCCGCCAATACCCCCGCGACCAACGGCAGCTATGTCTGTGCAATCTTCGCCACCGGCGACATCGGCTGTTTTGACCGCGACGGCAAGGTCCAATGGCAGAAGGCCCTCGGTGTTCCCGAAAGCGCCTATGGCTATGCGACCTCGCTGGCGGTGTTTGAGAACAAAGTTATTGTGCAGTTCGATCAGGGCAGCGAGGAAGGACTCAGCGAAATTCTGGCGTTCCATATTGCCGACGGCACCATCATCTGGCGAACCAAACGCCCGACACACAATACCTGGACCTCGCCGACAATCGTCAAGACCGACAAAGGCTATCAGATTCTGACCAGCGGCTCGCCGTGGGTGATAGGCTATGACCCGGCAACCGGACAGGAATTGTGGAAGGCCTCGTGCTTAGGCAGCGACATTGCCCCGACGCAGATTCTGGCCGCCGGGCTGGTGGTGGCCCTTCAGCCGTATGACAAACTCTATGCCTATCGGCTGGATAATGCCGGCGGCGATGTGACCGAATCCGCCAAGGCCTGGGAAGGGCCGGGCGATATGCCCGATATCGCCAGTCCCGTCAGCAATGGTGAACTGGTCTGGACCCTGACGGTCTCGGGCGGGCTGAGTTGTTTTGATCTGGCCGACGGCAAGGAGGTCTATACCCAGTCGCTGGATCTGGAATGCCATGCCTCTCCGGCCCTCGTCGGCGACAAGCTCTATATCCTGGGCCAGAACGGCCAGATGATTATCGCCCAGGCCGGGCGGACGTATGAAGAACTGGGCCGCCGCGCCATCGATGAAGAATGTTACGCCTCGCCGGCCTTTGCCCCCGGGCGGATGTTCCTGCGTTCAACCAAAAGCCTCTATTGTATCGGGAAGGTGGATTAGTGCCGCAGTGTGATTTACAACCGATTGAGGCGATTCTGACCCGCACCGGAACCGGCCAGGAAAAGACGCTGGCCATCCTGCAGGCGATTCAGCAGCAGTACGGCTATCTGCCGACCGAGGCGATTGAGGAGGTCTGCCGCCGGACGGGGATTCGTCATGCCGACATCTGGGGTGTGGCGACCTTTTATGACCAGTTTCGCCTCACTCCGGCCGGCAAGCATACCGTCCGGGTCTGTGTCGGAACCGCCTGCCATGTCAAGGGAGCCGAGCGGGTCTATGAGGCCTTCCGACGGCAGTTAAAAATCGACCCGGATAAAGACACCGACAGGGATTTTCTGTTTACTGTCGAAAAGATTGCATGTCTTGGCTGCTGTACCCTGGCGCCGGTGGTGCAGGTGGATCACAAGGTCTATGGCCCGGTGCGTCCCGAGGCCGTGCACGAGATTCTGGAAGCCACCCTGCGTGAAGGCGATGCTGAATCCTCGCCATCGGGTAACGGCCAGAGCAAGACAGTTACAGAGGCCCCGGTGGAGTTGCGAATCGGCGTCGGCTCCTGCTGTGTGGCCGGCGGCAGTATGGATGTCCGCAGGCAGCTGGATCAGACCGTCGCAAAGATGGGCCTGTCCGACAGCGTAGTCATCAAGCCCGTCGGCTGTGTGGGCATGTGTCATCAAACTCCGCTGGTGGAAATCGTGGACACCACGTCCGCCGAAACCAGCGGCGATATTTTATATACCAAGGTCTCGGCTGCGGAGGCCGGACTGATTGTCAAACGGCATTTCAAACCCAAAGGACTGTGGCGTCGATTGCGGATGGCCGCGGATGATGCGCTCGATGGATTGCTGGAAAGCGAATCCAAACCACTGGTTCAGCGTGCCGTGCGGGATGGGGAAATCTGCACCTTCCTCG
>DLFY01000114.1:2944-3189 GCA_002482415.1 Phycisphaerales bacterium UBA7708 | reverse complement strand
CAAGCGACCTGCTGTATCCAGAATCAGATAATCCGCATTCCGGTTTAATGCTGCCTGGCAGGCATCGTACGCCACAGCCGCCGGGTCCGAACCCTGCTGGTGCCGGACAATCTGCACGCCGATTCGCTCGGCCCAGATACTAAGCTGCTCGACCGCCGCCGCCCGGAAGGTATCACAGGCGGCAACCACGACTTTCTTGTTATTCCGGCTCAGAATGTGCGCCAGTTTGGCAATACTGGTCGTCG
>DLFY01000114.1:0-2938 GCA_002482415.1 Phycisphaerales bacterium UBA7708 | reverse complement strand
CTTGCCCGAACCGTTGATTCCCGCCACAAGAATGACCGTCGGGCCGGATTCGGCCAGCTTGAGCTGCCGGTCCTGGGCAGGCCAGTAGGTTTTCATCTGCTCCTTGAGAAACGGCACGATTTCCTCGGCACTTTTGATCTTGCCGGCCTTCCACGCCGTACGAATATCGTTCATCAGCCGTTCGGTTGTCTCGACCCCGATATCATCGCCAATCAGCGTCTGCTCAAGCTCATCCAGAAGCTGCTCATCAATTTTACGACCAAAGGTCAAAACCGCCGACAGGCTCGAGCTGATCTTCTGCCGGGTCTTGCTCAGATGATCCTTAATAAATTGTACTGTTTTGGAAAAAAAACCCATAAATACTCCCAATCTGACATCACATTATGATGCAAGAAATTAAAAAAAAGGAATTGCCCGCCAGGGCTAAATGGCCTAAATTTTACCCCGGCAGTGTCGCAGAAATATGTGCTTTTTTCAAGCGAAAAGGAAATGCCGACAAGAAAAGAAAAAAGGAAGAACCCCCTTGTATTCTTCCCCTGCTCCCTGCCGCCAATCAAAAAGTAAGCAAGCCCAGCGGGTGTCCTCCAATCTGCGCTCATTGTACAGGATTGGGCAGGGGTATNNTATTGTGGAAACTACGTATTTTTCACATTTTTATTCATTTTTTTGCACTTTTTTTTGCAAAGAGACGATACAGACACCTGTTTTTGCGTCAATCTTCATAGCGAATTGTTACGTTATCACGGTATGCTTTATCGCTTTTTCCGATTTTATACATGACAATCCACATCCGGATTCCATATCCAATTGCCGAAAAACCCGCCNNNCAAATACCAAAAGACCAAAACCAATCAGAAACAGCCCGCCGAAAATACTGCCCCGAATCAGCGTGCTGGAAATCTGATTACTCACCGGTCGGGAAAAGAAAAATCGAAACATGATATCGCTCCTGAAACAAAATCCAGTTTAAACGCAAAAGTCAGAGATCTGATGTTTTTCTTCAAATCCCTGACTTTTGTACGTTTTTTCACAACAGTTTGTTTGGCCCAATCGGCAGCCGAAGCCTATTTCAGCACTTCAGCAATCGCATTACACAGCGGTTCCATGTTGGCCTTCGTCATCCCGGCCACATTCATGCGTCCGCCGCCAACGATGTAGATGCCGTATTTCTCTTTGAGCGTTTTAACCTGGTCATCGCTGAGGCCGCTGAACGAAAACATCCCGTATTGAGTCGTCAGGAAAGAGAAGTCCTGCTTAACACCCTTGGCTTTCAAGGTCGATACGAACAGTTCACGCATCTGTTTGATACGCTGGCGAATCTCGGCCACCTCGGCTTCCCATTCCTTGCGAAGCTCGGGGCTGTTCATAATCGTGGTCACGACCGAACCGCCATGGCTCGGCGGATTGGAATAAATCACGCGAATCGTTATCTTCAGATGGCTAAAGGCCTTATCAACAGCATCCTGGGTTGCCGCAGTCAGTGTCACCGCACCCACGCGTTCATTATACAGACCGAAGTTCTTGGAAAACGAACTGCAGACAACCATCTCGGGCACCGCTGCCGCCAGAATCCGCACGCCTTCGGCATCTTCTTCCAGCCCGCGTCCCAGACCCTGATAGGCAAAGTCGATCAGCGGGAACAGGTCTTTTTCTTTGGCGACGGCGGCAATCTGCTTCCACTGCTCGGCGGTCGGGTCGATACCGCTGGGGTTGTGGCAGCAGGCATGAAAGACAACAATATCGCCCGGGGTCATCGCCTTCAGCGAGGCCAGCATCCCGTCGAAATTCAGGCTGCGGGTCTGGGGATTATAATAGGTATATTTGCCGACCGGAAAACCTGCGGCAGCGAAGACGCCATTATGGTTCGGCCAGGTCGGATCACTGACCCAGACTTTGGCATTGGGTTTGAGTTTTTTGAGGAATTCGCCGGCAATGCGAAGAGCACCCGTTCCGCCGGGGGTCTGGGCGGTACAGGCAATGACCTTGCTGCCTTTGCCGAAGACCAGTTCCTGGACGACCTTGCCATAGGCCGGAGCACCGGGGATGGGCAGGTAGCTTTTGGTCTTTTCGGTCTCGACGAGCATCTTTTCCGCCTTGCGGACGGAGTTCATAATCGGGGTGCTGCCCGCTTCATCCTTATAGACACCCACGCCGAGGTTGATTTTGTTGGGATTGAGGTCCTTGTTAAACGCCTCTGTCAGGCCCAGAATCGGGTCGGCCGGGGCCATTTCAAGCTTTTCAAACATACTCGTACTCCTGAAGTTTGGATATTGTATTCTTCATACGACCAAAAACCTGTCAGTTTATACCGTGCAGGAGCAAAAAAAGCAAAAGGAAAAGTAACAGTGCCTCGTATCTGCAGTATTCACAGGGCTTTACAAAATATTGGCTTTTTTCAGTGCTGTCGTTTATAGTCAGGATCACAGTTTCATGAACCTGGTCCCGGCAATTTCAGGAGGTTTTAAAATGGATGGATTCAAACAAACGGTTCTTTCGATGCTGGCTGCTGTCCTGGTCACATCCTGCAGCAAGCCGTACGCCTGCAATACCCCTCGCATCCCCTACGGCTGGAAAGATGGCGATGTCACCGCAAACGGAATTCGGCTGCATTATTATCGCACGGGTGACGGTACGAAACCGCCGATGGTGCTGCTGCACGGCTATACCGACGCCGGCCTGTGCTGGTCGGATTTGGCACATGAATTCGAAAAGGACTATGACGTCATTATGATGGATTATCGCGGCCATGGATTTTCGGATGCCCCGCTGACCGGATATAAGACAGAAGATTATACCGCCGACGCCATCGGGTTGATTGAGGCGCTCAAACTCCAAAAACCCATTATCATCGGCCATTCGATGGGAGGCAGTATCGCCGCCCGGATTGTCCTGACTGGGCCGGATATCCCGCAAAAAGCAGCCCTCATCGATCCGCCGG
>DLFY01000218.1 GCA_002482415.1 Phycisphaerales bacterium UBA7708 | reverse complement strand
GTACAGGAATTACCTGACTGTCGGCCTGCCCCTGCTCGATGCGTTATCACCCGAACAGTTCAAGGCGGTGGTGGCCCATGAATTCGGACATTTATCCGGCTCTCACGGCAAGTTCGGCATCTGGATTTACAGAGTGCATCAGACCTGGCAGCAGGTTATCCAAAACTTTGCCGAGCATCGCAGTGTGGCGGTCTATCTGTTTTTGCCATTTTACAAGTGGTTTGTCCCGCGGTTTTCAGCCTTTGCTTATGTGCAAAACCGTCTGCATGAATTTGAAGCGGACCGGCTGTCTGCCACAATTGCGGGCAGTGAGAACACGGTCAATGCCCTGGTACGGATTCATTTCTATGGGGAAATGCTGGGTGAACGATTCTGGCCGGAGATTTATAAACTCGCCGATACGGAAACGGCAGTCCCTGCACCCTACGGGAAAATAGGGCCATTCGTGAAATCTTTCAATGATTACATCGCAGCCGATTTTGCGGTTCGCCGCAGCTTTCAGCAAAAACATGAAGGGGCTGACAGTCATCCTGTGCTTGCCGAGCGGATTGCTGCTGTCGAAGGGACAGCATCCGAGCTAAGCCGGGAGCGGGTGGAGCAGTTTGTCGGGATGTGCCTGGTTCATGAACCCTCTGCTGCTGAAATATGCCTGGATGGACAAAGAGAACACCTGATCACGCAAATCGACAGTTTCTGGCAGAAGATGCTGGAATCCGACTGGGCTCAGCGTCATGCCTACATCAAACAGCAGCGTGAAGAGCTTGTCCGTCTCGAAACCATGGCCTCTTCCCAGCTTCTCGATACTCAGCAATCGCTTCATTATGCTCGATTGACTGAAACTATTCATGGCCCGCAAAAGGCACTGACGCTCTATCAAAAGCTTACTGTTTCAGATCCCGGCAATATGGAGGCACGATTTGCCGTTGGCAAAATCCTTCTGGAACAAAAAGATGCATCAGGCCTGTGCCTGATCGAGCAGGTCATGGAAAAGATCCCCGCAAGCCGACTGGCGGGATGCGAACTGCTGGCAAAGTACTATTACGATATTGGAGAGCTTGAAAAAGCAAAGACATGGCGACTTAAAATAGATGATGAATACCAGACCGCCCAGGCGGTGGAAAAAGAGCGGGCCAGTCTGACAAACGCCGACAAGTTTATTCCCCACGGCCTTGATGACACTGTACTGGGCAGGATTCGTGAGTGCCTTGCGACCATTTCCATCCCGATGCGTGTGTGTCTTGCGCAAAAAGTTGTCAGGCTTTCGCCGGAGACACCCTGTTATGTTCTGGTGGCATATCGTGTCGGCTCATGGTGGCGCTGGAGTGAATCCCGCAGAGCCAGGAAAAAGAATCAGGAATTGCTCGAACAGTTGGCTGAAAAAATCAGGATGCCCTTCAGCATTTATATCCATGTTGAGTCATCGCCTTTAATCTACAAAAAAGTAAATAAAATTGCAGGGGCCCAGGTGTTCATCTCTGCTAAATAAATGGAATTTGCTGCATGCGACTCAAATAGACTGACGACATGGTCATACTGAAATAGATAACGGAAAAACCGATAATGCAATTGGAACCATATTTCAGGAGAATCGAGATGAGTGTTTTCCATAGAACATTTTTCAGCGTGTGCATGATCCTGTTTTTTGTTTGTATTTCATGGGCGCAGTCCAATGCCGTGGAATTTTATCTGGCCCCTGACGGCAGCAACAGCAATCCCGGCACCCGGGAAAAGCCTTTTCAAAGCCTGGAAAAGGCCAAAAATGCCGTCCGTGCTCAATTAAAGCAAGTCCCCGGCCAAACGGTGGTCGTGAACATCAAAGGCGGAGTATATTATCTCGAAGCCCCGGTCGTGTTTACCGCCGAAGATTCCGGCAGTAAAGAATTGCCTGTTGTTTATCGGGCTGTGGATGGCGAAAAACCCATTTTTACAGGCAGTATGGAATTGAAGAACTGGCAGCCGCTTGTCGATCAGGGAAAATTGGAGCTGTTGAGTCCCGATGTAAAAGGAAAGATTTACCAATCCGATTTAAAGGCCGCGGGAATCCGTGACTTTGGCGACCCTACGGATATCGGGAAACGCCCTGATTTATATTGCAGCGGACAGCTTCAGCCCCTGTCGCGCTGGCCCAATCAGGGATTTACCACCGCTGGCCAGGTCAAAGGCGCTACCTCGCTGCCCCCAACCTACGCCAACCAGCGCGGCACCGTAGAGGGCATTTTTGAATATACCAGCCCAACACAGGATCGCTGGGCAAAAGAAAGCGATGTCCGGCTGGGCGGCTACTGGTATTGGGACTGGAGTGATGAGTACCAGAAAGTAGATAAAGTGGACAAGGATGTCCGGACTATATATCTCCGAAAACCCTATCATTCCTATGGATATAAAGACCATCTCATGTATTTTGGTCTTAATCTCTTTTGCGAAATGGATGTGCCGGGAGAATGGTATCTTGACAGAACCACCGGCTTGCTTTATTGGTTTGTTCCAGAGGGTATTAATCCTAATCAGGCCCAGGCTACATTGTCTGTCTTTAATGCCCCCTTTATGGTCGAAATGAAGGACTGTTCGCACCTGATATTGCAGGGGCTGACATTTCAGGAGGGCAGGGGCAGTGCCATGTCCATACGAAATGGGGACAACTGCCGGATTGAGGATTGCCGGATTGAGCGTTTCGGCAAGGATGGAATTCATATTGAGGCCGGTTCAAATCATGGTATCACAGGCTGCCTGCTTGACATGTTCGGCTGCGGCGGAATCAAAATGAACGGCGGCGACCGCAAAACGCTGACGCCGGCGGGCCATTTCGTTGAAAATACCGTCGTCGAACACTTTTCATTATTTAAACGCACGTATGAACCCGCCGTACATGCTGCCGGCTGCGGCATACGCATCAGCCACAACCGCTTCCGTTTCTCATCCTCATCGGCCATGCGGCTTGAAGGCAATGATATGCTGATTGAATACAACCAGGTCAGCCATGTCGTCAACGAATCCGATGATCAGGGGGGAATCGATATGTGGTATAATCCATCCTATCGAGGCATAGTCATACGATTCAACCGCTGGTCGGATATTTCGGGCGGCACACGCCATGGTGCCGCGGGGGTGCGTCTTGACGACATGATTTCGGGCGTCTTGATTCATGGGAATATTTTTGAACGTTGCGGAACCCGGGATTTCGGCGGTGTCCAGATTCACGGCGGCAAGGACAACACGGTCGAAAACAATCTGTTTTATCACTGTCATGCCGCCGTCAGTTTTTCATCGTGGGGAGAAAAACGCTGGCTCGAACACCTGGAATCACCGGCCATTCAAAAAAAGATATATGAGGATGTGGACATCCGCTCCGAGCTCTATCAGAACAAATACCCGGAATTGAAAAACATCCGGCTCAACGCAGATGCAAATATCATCAAAAATAATCTTCTGGTGGATTGCAAACAGGATTTTCTTCGTCGCAATGATAAACAGGTTGTTGAGAATAATCCCGGCATACAGGCCGAGGGTAAAACCCTCGAACAGATAGCTGAGACGGAGGTTCTGAAAAAATATGGATTGCAGCCTATTCCAGTCGCCCAGATCGGTATAAAAGCGAATAGGTGGCTGGAGCGATAAATATCCGGACAGCATATTGACAGTCGGGGCGGTCTGGGCTATATGAAGAGATCTTTCATCGGTGAGTTTGAATGGTAGTTAATATGTTTATTAGAAAGAAAGCGGTGTCATGTTAAAACTCAGGAAAATCTGTGTTGTATCCGTCATATTTCTATCCGGTATTATGATGGTTCCATCGGCATGGAGTGCCTCCGATGGCGTTATTTCCAACACGGATTGGGCCGGCTATGTAAATCCATTTATCGGCACGGTGCGTGGTTCCGGCTCGACTTATCCCGGGGCCCAGGTGCCGTTTGGGATGTTATCTTTCAGTCCGCATACGGAGGTCGGTAATCACGGAAGCGGCTATCACTACCCCTGCGATAAGATCAACGGATTCGGCCTGGTCCATCTCAGCGGCGTGGGGTGCGGAGCGACCTGTGAACTGCCTTTAATGCCGGTTGCCGGCTCGCTGGCCGCCTCCCCCGTTAGCGACCAGAATGCCTATAGTTCGTTGTATACCCATGAAAAGGAAAAGGCCTGGCCGGGTTATTATGCGGTTACGCTGGATCGATATGCCGTCAACGTGGAGTTATCGGCTGCCGTACGCAGCGGTATCGGGCAATTTGACTATACCACAGCCGAAGCGGCCCAAATTGTATTTAATCCGACCGCCTCAGCAAACGGATTGCGTGACGGGCATATCGATATCGATCCCGAGCAGCGTACCCTTTCCGGCTGGATTAAAGGGGGTGGATTCTGCCATGTGAAAACCAATGATTATGTCATTTATTATACGGTGGTCTTCGATACACCATTTAAGGATTGCGGGATCTGGCAGGGTGATGAAAAGCAGCCCGGAGCCACCGAGGCGAAAGGAGACAATATCGCCGCGTACATTAGTTTTGACGGCACGACACCACGAACCATTACCCTGAAAACCGCGATTTCGTATGTCAGCCTGGTCAATGCCAAAGAAAACCTGAAAACAGAAATCCCCGGCTGGGATTTTGAGGCCGTACGGACCGCTGCCAGGGCCGACTGGAATAAGACGCTTGGCAAAGTGCAGGTTGAAGGAGGAACCCGAGATGAGAAGACCCTTTTCTATACGGCACTGTACCATGCATTGCTGACGCCCAATATTTTTGAGGATGTCAATGGACAGTATATCGGTATGGATAATAAGGTGTATGATGTCCGTCGCGGGCATCATGTCTACAGCACCTTCTCCGGGTGGGATACCTATCGCACCCAGGCCCAGCTCTGGGGGCTTTTGTATCCGCAGGCCGCCAGCGATTTCTGCCAGACCTTTTTGGAGACATCCCGCCAGACGCAGTATAAGGGGGGCGGCGGGCTGCCTTTATGGAGCATGTTTAATGACGAGACCCAGATTATGTCCGGGTATCCTGCGGCCCCATTCATTGCCAGTGCCTATGCCTTTGGGGCGAGGGATTTTGATGTAAAAGCCCTGACAGCAATCATGGTTGATTCCGGAAAACAGAACCGTTTTTGGGGACGCAATAATAACATCGCCTGGAGCCATNNCCATCTGGAGGATTACAAAAAATACGGGTATTATCCCGATGACTGCGGGATATCACATGCGATTTCACAGAATGTCGAATATGCCGTTGCGGACTTTTCGATTGCGCGGATGTGCCAGGCGGCTGGGGATGACGCGAATTATCGTTATTTCCTGGATCGTTCACAGAGCATTTTTAATCTCCTGCATCCCACTGAAAAATATCTTTGGGCGCGCCTCAAGGATGGTTCATGGAAAAAATCATTCAATCCCTATTCCAATGACGGCTGTCAGGAAGGGACGTCCACCCACTATACGTGGGGAATTCCACACAACCTGGATCGGCTCATTCGTGATATCGGCGGCCAGCGTGCCGCCGAGGCTCGACTGGACCAGTTGATGACTAAAATTGCATTTGGGTATGATTATCAAAATCCCAACTATCTGGCCGGCAATGAGCCTTGTTTCGGTGTGGTCCCTGTGTATAACTGGATAGGGCGCCCCTGGAAAGCTCAGGCCCAGATGCGTCGGGTGATGAATGTTTCATTTGCCAATAAGCCCGAGGGAATTCCCGGCGACGATGACAGCGGGGCGATGTCGGCCTGGTATGTGTTTGCGGCGCTGGGGCTTTATCCTGAGATTCCCGGTGTAGGCGGATTTGCCGTCACCGGTCCGCTGTTCCCGCAGGTCATATTAAATCTGGACGGCGGCCGGCAGATTATCATTCATGCAAAAAATGCCGAACAGAATGCTCCCTATATCCAGACTATGAGTGTCAACGGCATTCCGTGCTCAAAAACATGGCTGACTGTGGAAGAGCTGACCCAGTCCACGAAAACTACCATCGACTTTATCATGGGTTTTGAGCCGAATGAGTCCTGGGGCGCGGATTATCGGCCGCCATCCTTTGGACCGGAACGGTAATTTCAGGCATTTTTATAATTTGTAAAGGCTTGGATCAATGATAAGACAATTAGCAGTGATCGGGTTCTTTATCACCGTGGCGACTTGTTTGATATATGCCGAGCCGAGCAGTTTGGGTGTCTATGATCTACGCTATGCCTTGAAAGTGGATGCATCCAGACCCGATGAAGCGGTTCAGGCATGGGATCATTGCCATACCATCAGTTCGCTGCAGGGGATTGTCAATCGGAATCAGCCCAGCCTGTATGTATTATTTGTCGAATCTCAGATTGTACCCGGAAAAAATGTGGACGAGCATTGGCTGGATCAATACAGGCAGGACGGGCAGTGGCTGTCTGGCCGAAACATCAGAAAAATCGACTCGGTTGAAGACCTGGTTGCTCATTTTAAAGATTCGATAAAGGGGGCTGTGGTTTATGATCCTAAAGTGGCCTCGACCAGCAATGTGGCTTCGGCTGTAGCCGGTGCGGAGGATCTGATTGCCATTCGTTACGATAGCGCAAAAGGGAGTTTGTATGACAGGCTGATTGCAAACGGACCGAAGCTGGATGTCAAAGTCTGGCTTGTCAATCCGGATGGCACGTCGAAGTTTACAGGTTCAGGATTAATCCCGAACAGTCAGCGCTATTCCACGGGTTCCGCCAAATGCGATGCCTATGTATGGATGAAGGAGAATTATATCGATAAGGGATTGTGCGATTGCACGCATGTCGGTTATTACATCGATTACTATTGGGTTCAAAAACCCGCCGCCTCAACCTTAAATCATCATACGCTGACCAATCATGATTATTTCATCAGCAAAAAGGCTTTCTTTTTTGACCTGAGTCCCTGGGCCGATGAGCCTGCCACGGATGATCCTACGCAGCGTCCGGGAACCGATCGTCAGATTCTGCAGGAATTGCTGCTCAGTGCTTACCGACAGACCGCAGGCAGGGAAATCATCCATATCGGCGGGTTTCCGCCCTGGGCTTTTAAATATACCAAACACGCCGGAGGACGTCATGAGGACGTGCCTGCCGAATGGGAATATACGGCTGTCATCAGTGCCTACAATGCTTTCCAGGATGCTGACGCTATCGGTTTTGGGGCCATGGCCAATGCGTCGTTCTGGCAGCATTTCCCGCTTAAAGACCGCTATCCCCAGAAATGGGTCACATCGGAAGAACTCAAAAAACGCGGCTATCTGACCGAAGAAGGTCTGCTTGATTTTAAAGGCCGTGATTTTATCATTTTTTATGTCGGCGATTATGATTCCGCATCATGGGTCTATCAGCGGACGATGGACATCTGGGATGATCCCAATAGGGGTAAGATTCCCCTGATGTGGTGTATCAGTCCGATTATTGATAAACGGGCTCCTATGGCAATGGACTATATCCGACGCACGGCAACTTCCAATGATTATTTCGCGGCGGCTGATAATGGTGCCGGTTATCTCAATCCCGGCATGCTGCGGGATTCCGGTACACACAGGCCCATTTCGAATCTGCCGGGCGATCTGTCTGTCTGGCGAGATCATTGCAGTAAATATTATAAAAAATGGGGGCTTACAATTACCGGATTTATCATTGACGGGTATGCGGAGGGAATGGGCGGGCCGGAATTGGATTGCTATGAAACCTTCAGCCCCAACGGAGTGGTGTGGCAAAAGGGTGCGATTTCGTATCTGCACCATAATCTGCCGGTTCTTCGGAGTGACTGGGATATCAATGACGGTGATCCGGCCGCAGCGGCCCAAAAAGTGGTGCAGCGGGTCAAAGACCGCCCAATTCCCTTTCACTGGTTCCGAAACATCCTGAAAACGCCGTCCTGGTATGTGGACGTTCACGAGCATATCAAAGCGATGAATCCGAAAATTGAACTGCTGGATGCACCGACGTTTTTTGAGCTGTACCGAATCTATCTAAAACAGAATCCGGAAGCTGCCGCCGGCAAATAGCATTTACGGACAAAAAAACGGGCCTTATTGGCGCTGTAATTGATGATTAAGGGAATATTATGGAGAAAACAGAGATTAAACGACAGATTACGGTCTTTGAACGATCTTCCTGCACAGAGCATGACTATCGAGAATTTTTGATCACATCATATGGCTTGATGAAAGACTGCGGCCTCTATCTTGCTCCTGATGAGGACATTAACAGTCTGGAACTGGCTCATCTGATTCCGGAAATCCCGGAGACAAAATTAGCTATTTATGTGGGTATTAATGATGCCGTCTGTAATAAGGGGCTTGTTACACCGCTGCTGCCGCAGCATGGCCATAATAATGTCTTTGTCTTTGATCCGCAGGTCTATCCCGGCCGAAAAGAGGTCCCCGCCGGCACCATCGACGCAAAGGCGGTACTGACGGGCTTTTGTCCCCCCAATCCGACATGGAATCCGGACTGGACCTATGTCATGATAGAAGACCCCGTTCGTACCTTTCAAAGTCTGTGGGTTGAAAAGGGATATATCGATATGATCCCGGCCAAATTTGAAGATTTTACGATGGCCAGCGACCACCGGAAAAGTAAACTCTGCACATTGATTTCGCCCAGAGCGTTTGACCACCCGGTGAATCAGTCCCGGCCCTATCTCCAGGCCGCCCGGCAGCGGGGGCGGAAAATGGCCGGACAGTTTCAAATTCCCGACATGATTAAGGATGAATTTGAAGGGCTGGAGCCGGTAATTCTCCATCAGGGTGAAAAATTATACGTCGCAACGACGGATTTTGGACCCTGTGCCCACGGGTGGACAAACCTCCATCCCGACAGTGAACAGCTCGCCGTCGTCAATGAAAATTCAGCAGTGCCGCTGAATCTGGTCCTTGCCAAGCCGCCGGTGAATCCCAAATATGCCCAGGGACTGATTCCTCCCAAAGGCAGTGCGGATATGACAACCGACTGGTTTAAACGAGGCCTGACGATTATGCGAAAACCCTTATTAGTCGGATTATTCGAAGGATAATAAGGATGGAACGTCATGGATTGTAAAGGCAGGGCAACCTGTCCGAAATATGAAATTTGTTTTGGGCCTGACAGGAGAACAAAGCCTATGTGTCCAGCAATTCGGTGGATTATGGTAACGTGCGGTATTTGGACGTACTTTGCTTTGGGAGCAAGTCTGTCTGCTGGTCCGGCGGATTTAGGCACGGATCAGACCGCCCGGCAGGAGCAATCACTGGCCGACTCATGGCTGCAGACGGCATTTACCGGATCAACTCTTCAACCTCCGGTTTCTTTTGTATATAACGGTATTTCTTCTGATTCATTTCTGACCGGCTGGCACTTTATCCGAACAGAGGCCAAACTGGATTCCAATCGGACTCTGTGGACACTGGTTTATACGGAGCCCAATGAGGGTCCGTTGAAGATGACTTGTCTGGCAACCGAATATCAGGATTACTCGGCGGTTGAATGGGTGGTCTATTTTGACAATATCGGTGCTGCTGACACCCCGATTATCGAAAATATTCAGGCTTTGGCCATGACGATGTCCTGTTCAGCCGTGGCCGAGATTGCCGGAGTCGATGAGTTTATACTGCATTATGCACAGGGGGATACCGGATCCCCATCTGATTTTCAGCCGATGCAGACAAAGCTCAACAGAAGTGCCTGTGTCAGCCTTGCCCCCCATAAGGGCAGGTCCTCCGATACCACGATGCCGTTTTTCAATATCGAGCAGCCCGACCGCACCGGCCGCATCATAGCCATTGGCTGGACGGGGCAGTGGAAGGCTTCTTTTACGCGTGATAACGGAAAAAATCTGAACATACAAGCCGGGATGGAGCGAACACATCTGCGTCTTCATCCCGGCGAAAAGATACGTACTCCTGCCATCCTGATGACATTCTGGGCAGGAGACCGCATCCATGCACAGAATACATTCAGGCGTTTCATGCGGGAACACTATTCACCCCGGCAAAACGGCAAACCTGTCGATTTGCCTCTTTGTATGAGTGTGCACGGAACCTATAGTTTCGAAGCAACCTCGGAATCGAATCTGAAGGATTTTATTCTCAAGCTCAAACAGAATCAGTGCCCGGTGGACTATATATGGATTGATGCCGGCTGGTACAATCTCAATGGTGGCAATTCCTGGGTGAATGTTGGTACCTGGGAACCGGATCCGGTGCGCTATCCCAATGGCATGAAGCCGGTGGTGGATTATGCTCATGCCAACGGATATAAGTTTGTGATTTGGTTCGAGCCCGAAAGGGTGACTCAGGGCTCATGGCTCTGGACCCATCATCCGGAGTGGATATTCAGGCAGGGGGATGACTGGCCGCTGCTGAATCTGGGAAATCCGGATTGCCTGGCCTGGGTCAAGACCACATTTGGCGATATGATCGGTAACTGGGGAGTTGACGTGTATCGGCAGGATTTTAATGTGTTTCCGCTGTCGGCGTGGCGAAACGGCGAAGCGGCTGATCGGCAGGGCATTAATGAAATCAAACACATCATGGGACTTTATGAATTCTGGGATTATCTGCTGAACCGATACCCTAATCTCATTATTGATAATTGTGCCAGCGGTGGACGCCGGATTGATTTTGAGACATTGCGGCGTTCGCTTGTGCTCTGGCGGGATGACCACTGCTGGGTTTCTGACTCCGAGCAGTGCATCAATTATGGTATTTCGATGTGGCTGCCATTAACAGGTCGAGGGAGTGTATCGACAGCACCGTATGATGTTCAAAGCGGCATGGGATCATTTATGTCGCTGGCTTATAATGTCAATGACAACAATATCTGGGCTCCAGCGAATCAGGCAATCTCTCACTACAAAACGATACAGCATTTGTTTCAGGGTGATTTTTATCCCCTGACACCCTATAGTCTGGCAAAGGATGTATGGATGGGATGGCAGTATAATCGGCCGGACATGGGGCAGGGACTGGTGCAGGTGTTCCGCCGGGCAGACAGTAAGGCTGGTGAAATGGTTTTCAAGCTGGAGGGCCTTGATCCCGCAGCATCGTATACCATAAAAAATCCTGCCGGTGATACCAGCACCAAACCCGGCAGTGAGCTGATGAATCCCGGCCTGAAGGTCAATATCCCATCTGCGCCCGGTTCGGCATTGATAGTCTATTCAAGAAAATAATGCTGTGGATGGATTCAGCTCCAGCTATGCCAAAACTGATTTTTGCCTGGTGAATGATGTTTGTTCTTCATGCCGGACGGATAGATATCCTCATTTGCTTGATCTGTCACATCCACTTGATATTATCTTCTGAGCACAGGTTCAAGCCAGAGGCCCCAGTCTCTTGTCGCTCCATCACCGCCGTCTTCAACAATCAGTTCCAGTGTTTCCGTGCCAGTGACGTCGATTTCAGAATGCTGTACTTGATGCTCCTTGACGATGCTTGACCGAAATGCTTCTTTTCCATCTTTGAGGATAACAAAGACGACTGAGCCGTCAAAACCATCCTTGAGACCGTAGCCAAAGCTCAGTGATTTCCATTGCCGTCCAAGGTCAAAAGCCCAGCGAGATGGAGCGTGAGCATAAAATCCCGAAGCGAAAACATCGCCGCCGACTTCCAGAAAGCCACCCCTGTCGCTTTCGATGGGGGTTTGGTTGCGCATAGGACGTCTCCATCCCACGGATTCGTGAATAGATATAATCGTCGCCAGATCGATTTGTTTGACGGACTCAGCAAGCGTCTTTGCCGATTCCGGCTTTATCGGCTCTGCCAGACGCCGCAGACTGGCCGTTTTCTTTTTGACTGTCTTGATGTGGCCATAACGATTTTCGAGCGTATTAATTGCGGCCAGCATTCGTTCTTTGTCGGAAGCCTGATAAGCCTCAATGGCCTTATTCAGCAGTGTCGGGTATTCGAATGCCTCCAGCGGCGGCCTGCCGTCTTTATCCACCTCATAATCATACGCAAAGCTGCTCTTGGCACCGTTTTCATGACAGGCAATGAGCCGGAGCTGATAGGTGCCGGTTTCCATGTCTCCGATTTTGAGTTGAAATTGGCCCTGCGGGTCAACCGGGCAGGTCCAGCCGACCGCATCATAGTCTGACTCTGGTCTGGCCGGGTCGTTATAGGCGGCAATTCCATACACCGCCGGCGATGCCTTGATTTTCCCCGACAGCACAAGAACCCCGTCATAAAATGCTGCTTTGATCTCGGTCAGCTCACACGCGGGACGCTGTTTGGCTTCCGGCAGGTTGCCGGCAAAAGGACGCGTCCTGGTCAGCATCATTGCACTGGTCTGGGTGAGGAATGTCCCCGGCCCCTCGTTGCGTAATTGCTGGCCGTAGGTGTGGTTGCCGTGTCCCATCAGTGCCGCTCCCTTGTGCCGATCAGCTTTTGTCTGGCAGGCGTGAGGAAGGCCAAACGCGTGCCCCAGTTCGTGAGCCACACCGCCGATATAATGCGAATTAAACTTGCCTATCGAACAGGGCCCGCCATACCAGCCGCCCGGTTCGGTCGATGCAAGCAGTTTCGGATCAAGTTTCGCATCATCATAGACCCAGGCCGTACCGCCCAGATGACTGCCGGCACCCACATAGGGCCCCACTTCGGTTGCCTTGCCATCCTTCCAATCCAGCAGCACCTGGAAAATCACAACGGTTTCCTGGTCCATATCCAGTCCGGCCGTTATGAGCCCTGCCTTAACCTCGTCCCTGACTGCATCCCAGGCATCCCGGCCATAGGTTTTGGCGGGATGGGCCCCTCGCACCACATGAATCCGTGTTTTGCCTGCATCGTCCAGATCCAGTGCAAATCCTTTGTCAGGGTATCCCGCCTCAGACATTCCTTCGGCATAAAACCGCTGCACCTCCTTCATAACCCGATCCAGCCGCTCTTCGTAATCCGGCAGGCAGGTCCGGTCGCTGGGCACAAAACAGACAGCACGCACAAGTCCTTTTGCCAAAGACGTGGATCCCGTACCGCAGAATGTCAGCAGGGTGGCAAGAACGATAATCAGCGATTTGCTGTATTTGACAGGGCTGCATATGTTTTGTCCATGACTCACAGGCATTTTCCTTATATATTGAAAGCTGGTTTCATGTTGAACTGGGGTGATTTTATAGAAAAAGCAATGTACGGGTCAATAAAATTAATTTCTTTTCACACCAAACAGGCTGTAATCCTGAAAACCGATATTTCGTCTGAATGATATAGACAACACCTCCGGGTATGGTTCAGGATGTATCCAGTAGGATATCTGGTATTGTGGGGGTGTAATAGACAAATATATATACAGGCAGATAATAAAGGTTTGCTTTATGAAACGATCAATGCTGTTTTCGAGTTTGGTTTTGATAATGGCTGCATCTTGTCTTTGTCCGGGCGAGGGAGTCAGACTGGTGACCGATCGAAGCCTGGAATTGACCGGCTTTCAGGATGCCGGGCCGTATAATCCCTATTGCGACTTCCGTAACGATTTTGCGATGGTCTATGGGGCTGACAACCCCAAACTTCCCGAATTCATCCAGTCGTGGGTGGATAAGGGATATGTCCCCCAGTTGATGACGGGCATTGCCTGGGGTGCCTATGCGGATTTCAGAGACCTCAAGGGCAATGATATCATGTCGCTGAGTCAGATGGAGGCCAACGGCTCACTAAAACTGCACGGCCACCGTGTCCCCTACATCGTCCCTTCCATTGAATTTGCCGACTACATATCCGAAAAGCTCAAAACCATGATTGATGCCGGGGTGGTGGCGATTCATCTGGAAGAGCCGGAATTCTGGGCTTACACCGGCTTTTCAGAGGCCTTCCAGCGGGAATGGCAGCTTTATTACGACACCCCCTTTGTTCGCCCGGACACCTCCGCGGATGCCCAATATAAAGCCAGCCAGTTGAAGTATTATCTTTTTGGCCGGACACTTCGCCGAGTGGCCGAGACCTGCAAGGAATACGCCCTCCAGAAATACAACCGCAAAGTCAGATTTTATGTCCCGACGCACAGCCTGATTAACTATACCCAGTGGTGTATCGTCTCGCCCCAGTCGTCATTGATTGACTCCGATGTGATTGATGGCTGTATCGCCCAAATCTGGACGGGCACTTCACGCACTCCCAATGTCTATCAGGGTCGCCGGGCCGAACGGACTTTTGAAACGGCATTTCTGGAATACGGTGTGATGCAGGAACTGGTACGCAATACCAGCCGCCGGATGTGGTTTCTGCATGACCCCATCGAAGATAATCCCCGTTACGACTGGAACGATTATCAATTTAATTACAAGGCAACGCTTATCGCCTCGCTGCTGCATCCGCATGTCTGGCATTATGAAATCTGCCCGTGGCCGCCGCGAGTCTTTCGGGGCAAATATCCCGCCGGGGCCGCCGATGCAATCCCGATACCGGCCGACTACGCCACGATTCTCTGCACGGTCTTTAACCAGCTTCGCGATATGAATCAGCCGGATAGCCAGTGGGTCAGCAGTACCCATGGCATCGGTGTCCTGATTGCCGACTCGGGTATGTTCCAGCGTGCCGAGCCTGCGTATCGACTGGCCGAAGACAACGGCAGTGACCCGACCAAAGCCCAGCGATCGGATATTCAAGACTTTTCAGGCTTTTACGGTCTGACCCTGCCGCTGCTCAAACACGGTATCCCCGTCCAGCCCGTACGGTTGGATAATGCGGCCCGGTTTGCCAACTATCTGGACAGCTATCAGGTTCTTGTGGTCAGCTATGAGTTCATCAAGCCGCAGTCGCCTGCAATCAACCAGGCCCTGGCCGAATGGACCGCCAAGGGTGGGGCCCTGATTTACGTGGGAGCCGACACCGATCCGTTTAATACGGTCTCTGAATGGTGGAATTCCGGCAAAAATAAGTATGCTGCGCCTTCCCAGCATTTGATGGAGCTGCTGGGGCTAACCCGAACTGCCGCAGACGGAAAATATACCTTTGGCAAAGGGCATGTTATTGTTGCCCGAAAACATCCTGCTTACTACACACGTTCAAAGGCAGCCGCAGATGAATATCGCACCGTGGTAAAACAGGCTGCCGAAACGGTCGGCCTGAAATACATTGAAAATAATTTCCTGCAGCTTAACCGCGGACCTTACATGATCGCCGCCTGTCTGGAGGACTCAATATCGGACAAGCCGCTTGAACTTAAAGGCCTGTATGTGGACATCTTTAATGCTCAACTGCCGGTTTGTGAAACGGTTACTCTCAAGCCCGGCCAGTGCGCCTGGCTGCTCGACCTGAATAAGGTTCCATCCGACAAGGCCGAACCTGTGGCCTCTGCGGCTCGCATCGAGACATGGAAAAATATCGTTAATGGCATCGAATTTACCCTCACCAGCCCCAAAGCGGTAAACATTGTTTCCAGACTGCGTTTGCCCAAACAGCCGGCCCAGATGACCGTCAATGGCAAAGATTTTGACAGTTACACCTGGGATGAAAAAAGCAAAACCGTATTTTTTAGATCCCCGGCGATAGTGGATGTTCAGAATATCAGAATTACCTGGTAAATCATAGCTGAAACATTCCCCCAGAAGTGAGGCTATGTTTGGGTGGAATCTCTATATGATGATAGAAAACAAGGCATTGATTGTCTATCGTATATACTTTCAATCTGGAAGGAGAATTTTGGATTTCCATCGCAAACTTTCGGCTGTTTTCGTCGTATAATAAAATGATATATCGGATCACTACTGTCCAATCATAAGT
>DLFY01000073.1 GCA_002482415.1 Phycisphaerales bacterium UBA7708 | reverse complement strand
GTCCAGACCGAAGCCCAGCGCCGGATTATCGCCTCGCGTCTGGCGGCCGATAAAATCGAGCATCTGGCCTCACTGGATTTTGCCGTGCTGGAAAGCGTCTATGTCGGCAAAACCGTCACCGAATCCGCAGGCACGCTGACCGATAGTACCGGCAGCCTCATCACCGGTAACGCCTACGCGGGCCTGAGCCGGACGGTCTCCTGTGAATATGCCGCGGTGGCCGGAGTCAAGCTCATCTGGATGACTGTGGATGTGACTTATCACGGCACCCCCGCGGCCCATCTGAGTACGCTGATTGGGGATAAATACAAACACTAACGTGAAAACAGTGTTTATTAATATGAATGTCAAACGAAAACAGAATCGTGGTTTTACGATGGCCGAGATGCTGGTGGCGCTGATGGTCGCCTCGATTATCCTGGCCGCGGCGGCCACGATGGCAGGGGCCTTAAGTGCCGGCAAGACCGCCAATGACCAGGTCTCACGCAACGGCGCCTACCTGCTTCAGCTCCAGACCCGCCTGACAGATCTGATCATGCGGGCCAACCGGGTCGCCGGCATTGACAGCCAGGGCCTGACGCTGTGGCTGGATAAAAATAACAACGGCCTGCCCGATATCGCTACAGAATATGTCTATGTCCGGACCAGCGCCACCCGCGACTGGGTCATCATCAGCGGCACCGGGTTTCAGGAAAATTATAAACAAAGCTCCAATGTCCAGTTCTATCTGGACAATGCGGATAAAGCCCTCGTTAAACATATTACCGTGCAATTTAATATGGTGGAAAACGGCGTGACCCAGACCTATACCATCAGCGGCACGCTGCGGGGCAAAACGAATTAGTAGAGCAAGCCTCCGTGCTTGCTGGTTTTCAGCTTCGCCGAAGGCGTTTCCAATGAATCGTTTATGACAATGCTTATGGGGGTTGACGTACCAGCGTAGAAGCGTCCAGCTTCAGTTTGAGACTATGAATGTTTGTGCTGGAATTTGTTCTCAGATTTAGCATTTTGATTTTAGGATTTAGAATTTAGAATTTAGAATTTTATTACCATGGGGGTACAGTCATGGCAGTTCTGCATGGCAAGAATAAAAAACGCCGTGGTCGCAGGCAAAATGGGTCGGTCCTGCTGTCCACCCTGTTTATTGTGATAGCCGTCACAACCATATCGATGGGGTATCTCTATCGTTCAGATATGGCACTGGCCTCCGGCCGGAATCTCGAGCTGCGCAATCAATCCGATTATCTCGCATGGTCGGGCCTCGAGCACGCCAGGGCGCTGATTCAGGGCGATCCCAATACGCCCGACCCCAACACCGTCTGGCCTATCGTGACTGCTTCACCCGATTTAAGCAGCAGCTTCCGTTACGAACTGAACATTCAGACGCCCACCGTCACGGCTACCAAACGCACGTATCCGGTGACCTGCGAGGCCTACTATCAGATTGGAACCGAAAAGAAAGCCAGAAGTTATCTGTCGGCCAAAGTGGTTTATCTGATCGCCGACGGCAAAACAACCTTTAATTCAATCAATCGGCAATAAAGTCCGATAACGCAACCCAGGTAATTAAACAGCAAAGGGGGGCAGTAATGGTATTTCTGCCCAGTAAAGGGATTGATTTTGCGTCTTGTCCGGCCCGTCCGGTTCACGACACAGTCTATCCATTCCTTTGTGCGGTTTTCAGAGATTTCTGCTCGCCTTGTGCCATGTTGCTGACTCCAGCCCTGTTTTCAGTGTTGATTGGCTCGATGGACAAGCAATTCAAGATGCTTTCTCGGGCCGGGACAAGCCTGTCCAGCCGCTCAACAGCCTTTAATCCTGCCGGAATTCACATAATTCATATCTGCATATCACGTTATGCACTTTTCCCGGCCGGTTTCCGACCGGCCGAACGATTTTCCTATTAATCCAGTTTTCGTACAGACCCGGTTAAGCCGGGTAAACCAAATGTCGAAACACCCTCAGGATTCGATAGATGTGACATCGTATAGGCCCCATAAAACAGGCACGTATGAGACAGAATTGATTTGTTCGCCTGAATCGACGCAAACACATCGCGTGTGCGGGGCTGTCTGTTGAATCCGGCAAGGAAAGAAACAGGTAAGAATAATGAAAAACAAAACCTTACAACGCCATGAAAAAAAGGGATTTACGTTAATTGAGCTGCTGGTGGTCGTCGTGATTCTATCGGTGGCGGCCATGATTGTGGTCCCCACCCTGTCTTCGGCTGCCGATATGCAGGTCCGTTCCGCGGCCAACACCATCGCCGCCGACCTCGATTATGCACGGGGACTGGCTGTGACCCGCCAGACCAATTATTCCGTGGTTTTCAATCCCGCAGGCGAATCCTATGAAATCCGTCGGACCGCCGACAATACCGTGATTGGAAATCCCTTGATGGGCGGACAGAATTATGTGGTGACTTTCGATGACGACTCCCGCCTCAGTCAGGTCGATGTTGCCTCGGCCAATTTTGATGCCGATGCGGATAACGCCGTCACATTCAATTACCTCGGTGCTCCTTTCAAAGGCATCGGCACCGGTACGGCCCTGACCAGCGGACGCATTACCCTGCAGGGCGGAGCCTTTACCCTGTATGTCGATGTCGAACCTGTGACCGGATATGTAACTATCAATCAGCCTTGATTAAAGGTAATCAATAAACAATGTGGAATCTGATGAATTCATCCAAAATACAGCCGATTGGTCTGGATATCGGGCACAGCGCCATTAAGATGATTCAGCTTTGCCGTGACAGCCAGGGCATCCGCGTGGTTGCCGCCCAGGATGCGGTCATCGATCCGGCCCTGAGCCGCGATCCCGCCGCACGCAGGGAGTTCATCGTTTCCTCCATTCGCCAGATGCTGTCCCGTGCCGACTTTTCAGGCCGCCGGGTCATCAGTTGTCTGCCCGGCGATGTCATCAAAATCAAAAGCCTGCGTCTGGATACGGACAACCCCGACGACATCGAACAATTCATGCGGACGGAAGTCGCCGCCCGCTTCGGCCTCAAACCCGATGTGGATGAATTACGCTATATGGTTGCCGGCAGCGTCTTTCAGGGCGAGCAGATGAAAAACGAAGTCATCTTCTTCGGCGTCGAACGCGACGCCCTGGCCGACCATCTGGCGATGCTGGAAGAAGCCCGCCTTGAGCCGGTGACGCTCGATACCGTGCCGTTTGCCCTGTTCCGCGGTTTTCAGTTGTCTCTCCGCCGGCGTGAAGACAAGGATATGGTCAGTGTCCTGGTGGACCTCGGATGCCGTTACACCACGGTTATCATCGGCAAAGGCCATCAGATTCTGTTTATCAAGCAAATCCCCATCGCCGGAGAACATCTGACCGAAGAAGTCGCCGGCCGCCTCGGGATTCGTCCCGAAGAAGCCGCGATGCTCCGCTCCAGGCTGCGCAATCCTGAATCGGCGGATATCGACCAGGAAACCACCCACGCCGTCAGCGATGCGATGAACAATGCGGTGGAAACCCTGTCACGCGAGATTGCCCTGTGTTTCAAGTATTATGCCGTCACCTTCCGCGGCCAGCGGCCCGCCGAGGCGGTCTTCGCCGGAGGTGAGGCGTATGAAACCACGCTCATGAACGCCCTGCGCCGCCATCTTGGCCTGCAGATTCGCATCGCCGAACCCCTCCGCGGATTCGACCTCAAGCAGGTTGGACTGGATCGCCGCAGCAATCCCCAGATGTGCGAATGGGCGGTTGCCGTCGGCCTGGCCATCCGCGGGCTGGATGTTCCCGATAACACAACCCAACAGGATGAGGTCTTTCAGGAAACCGTATGACCGAAATTGATTTTATTCCCCAGTGGTATCGTGCAGGCCGCAAGCGCAAGCTGTGGTACCACAGACAATATCTGATTTTCAGTGCCATGGCCGCCGTCATCGCGCTGGGATGTTTCGTCGCAGGACACAGCCTCGCCACGGCGCGGGCCGAACTGACGACCATGCGGGATAATCTGTCCACCGGGATTCAGACCATTCAGCGATTCCGACAGCTTCAGCTCCGCTGGGACAATCTCAATCAGAAAGCTTCCATGCTGCATTCCGTCACCCCCCGAACGCCTTTTGCGTCGGTTCTGGCCGAATTGTCGGCCTGTGTCGGCCCCAATGTCGTGCTGAACAAACTGAGCATCCAGAATGTCCCCATCGAGTCAAAGGAAAAAAATACCGCCGCCGCAGGCCCCATGATCCGCCTCGGAGCGGCCGAGAATGCCAAAGGCAATTCCGCCCAGGCGATCCCCGCACAGACCGAAGTGGTCCTCCAGGGCATTGCCGCCGATGGCTCGGTCGTTGCAGGCCTGATTGCTTCCCTGGAAGAGTCCGATTACTTTCGACAGGTCATTCCCGGCTATTCCAAAAATATCAAAATACGCGAGTGCAGCGCCACCGAATTTGAAATTCGCTGCGTGCTGGCCGATTATGAAATCGTCAAATAGTGGAGTCGTTCAGAATGCCGTTATTTGAGAAAAAACAAATCTGGATTCTGGTGGTCGGCGCCCTGGTCTGTGCCGGGGTGGCGGTCTTCGGCTACATCCCCATTGCCTGGCAGAAACACGTCATCACCCAGACCCTCAAACGCCAGGCGGTTACTATGGAACAGGTCCAGCAGTGCTCCGCTCAGCTTCAGACCCTCCAGCAGAAAACCGACCAGTTGGAGCCGCTGGCTCAGCGGTTTGACCGGTGTGTGCCGGACAACCGCCAGTTTGCCGCGCTCTGGCAGCAGATTGCCGAACTCATGACGCGCCACAACCTGCGCGACCAGCAGGTCAAACCCGGCACCGAAATGCAAAACGGAATCATTCACTCTGTGGCATTGGATATCCAGTGCAACGGCTCGCTCAAAGACATTTTCGACTTTGTCAGCGCGCTGGAGAAAATGGACCGTCTGGTACGGATCGAGCAGATGGACCTGGCCAATGACAAGGACTATTCCGGCCAGTTGACCATGACGGCCAAGGCCCAGGTGTTTTATCGGACGCAAAATGAAGATTCAGCAGGATCAATTATTTAGCATACTTTACAATGGCAATGAAACCATCCAATAAAAAATCGAATCCAATCGGCCTGACCGGCTCCATGCAGACCCTCGAGCCTAAAACCATCGCCGCGGTGGTCCTGGTTCTGGTGATGGCGGTCCTGTGGGGCAGGGCACTGCTCCGCAAAGGTCCCGCGTCCGCCCAGGCCGCTTCGTCATCGACTGCCCAAACCCAGGACGAAGTCGTCAAAGCCAAACTGCAAATTCAGCCGGTGGCCCTGAGCCGCATTCCCGGCCGGCACGATACCATTGCATCGGATTATTTCAAAACCGACCGCTGGACGGCCTTTGAGTGGGCCGCGTCACAATCCAGCCCCGGCACGCCCAAAACCAGTCAGCCTGATGACGCGCAGGCAAAACCCCGTTTATCCCAGGAAGCTGTCACACAGGCGTTCACGCTCGAAGCCATTATTAAAAATACGCAGGCCGCCCCTGAAAAGGCCTGCATCAACGGCGCCGTCGTATCCGAAGGCTCCGAACTGCGTGCCCGGATTCAAAACGAAGTCGTTGCCGTGACCGTCATTGCAATTGAAGCAAACCAGGTTCGATTAGCCTGGCAGGATTATGTTGTGGAATTAAAAATGCCCGAGGTTGAGTCGGGTCAGTAAGAAAGGAAAGGTGTCTTATGCGTCGTGAAACAAACGACAAAACAAGGAATCGATGGTTAACCGCGATCGGATTGATCGCACTGACGCTGCTGACGGCGATGGTATTCGCCGAAGAGCAGCCGGCGGTGGTGTTCGATGCCCAGCCCGTTGCTGCCGAACAGCCCGCAGCCCCCGAACAGCCGGCCGCAGTCGAACAGCCTGCCGCCCCTGCGCAGCCGGAAATGATTACTCCGGCCCCTTCGGCGCAGTCTCTCCAGACGATAGCGTTCAAAAAGGACATGCCTATCGCCGATGCGCTGAAAATGCTGGCACAGATGTACCAGAAGAATATCGTCCCCTCCGCCAAAGTCAACGGCAATGTCACCGTCGGAACGCTGTATGATGTGACCTTTGAAGAAGCCCTCCAGGCCATTCTGGGCACACACAAGTACGATGTCAAGGGCAATTTCATCCGTGTCTATACGATGGAAGAATTCAAGGCCGACAAGACCCGTCTGGATCGGGATACCATTACCCTGTATTATATCAATTCCGAAGAAGCCGGCAAACTGGCTAAACCCCTGCTCAGTGAAATGGGGCAGATTGGAATCACCACCGCCGCCGCCAAGGATACCAAGGCCGGCGATGGCGGCAACAGCCTTGCCATCCGTGATATGCTGGTGGTTTCGGACTATCCCGAAAACATCAAGGCCATTCGTGAAATGATTGAAAAAGTCGATGTGGCTCCTCCTCAGATTCTGATTGAAGTCACCATCCTCGAAGCCACCCTGAATGAAACAACTCAGTTTGGTATTGACTTCGACACCATGGGCGGCCTGGTCTCCACCATCGGCGACGAAGGCATATCCCAGCGCGGCATGGCCGGGGCGGTTTCTCCCACCTTCCAGGGAGCCCCCTTAACCAGCGGCCTCAATGTCGGTATCCTGAATGACAAGGTCCGCGTGTTCATCCGGGCACTCGAAGAAATGACCGATACGACGGTTCTGGCCAATCCCAAGATTATGGCCCTGAACAAACAGGCCGGCAGTCTGATTATTGGTAAAGAAGACGGCTATCTGACCCTGACCAATACCAATGCCGACGGTGCCACGCAGCAGGTGGACTTCCTCAAAAGCGGTACCATTCTTGAGTTCCGTCCCTTTATCGGCAACGATGGCCTGATCCGCATGGAACTCCGTCCTGAACAGAGTACCGGCCAGGTTGTCGGCGGTCTGCCCAATAAAGCCACCACGGAAGTCAAAAGCAACGTCATGGTCCGTGACGGCAAGACCATCGTGCTCGGCGGTCTGTTCCAGGAAAAAACCAGCCGAGCAACCAGCCAGGTGCCTCTGCTGGGTGATATTCCCCTCGTTGGCATGCTGTTCAAAAGCACCAATGATCAGTCCATCCGCACCGAGCTGATCGTGCTGCTGACGCCTCATATCATCAACGAGCCTGAGCAGGCCGATGGCGCCACCCGTATACAGGATGTCGAACGTCTGACCTCCCAGGCCCGCCAGAATCTCAGTTGGCTCAGCCGGGCACGGCTGGATGAAATCCGGTATGCCAACGCCGTCAAGCTCTACAACGAAGGCAACAAAGAAGCCGCGCTGGCCGAGCTGGATGGCTACTGGTTCTGGGATGCCGATCGCAATTACCTCGACGCCACCCGCCTCAAAGAACGCATTATCCGGGAAACGCAGCCTGACCAGGTCAATCAGATCGAACGCATCATGCTGGGCAATCTGGAAAAGGAAGAATCCGGCAAGTGGCAGCGTCGGTAAGTGGTTAGTTACAATAGATAAAGCAAATAAAGCCCTTTGGGCTGAGAACTATTCAGGGCGCTGCGGCAGTGGAACTGTCGCGGCGTCCTGATCATCCGTCAGGATGATGGATCAGGAGATGGAACTATGACAGCGATACAAAAAACAGTTTACGGATATATTGGATTATGCCTGCTGATCGTGCTGACTGGGTGTGAAACGTACCAGCAAAGCACCAATGGATTGAAGGAAAAATACGACGAGACCGCCGCGCCGGTCAAACTGTCCACCGCACAGGTGCAGTTTGATCAGGGGCTGTATCCCGAAGCACGCAAATCCCTCACCCAGGTTCTCAATACCGATTCCGCCAATGCCCCGGCCTATTGCCTGCTGGGCAAAATCGAGCTGGCCGAAGGCAAACTGGTTCCCGCACGCGACGCATTCGGCAGGGCGCTGGCCTGCGACCCCAATCTGGCCGAGGCCTGGTTTGGTTCAGCCGTTGTCGCACAGTCCGGAGACAATCACTCCCTGGCCCTCGACTGCTATCAGAAAGCCCTGTCTTGCGATTCGGGCAATATTGAATACACCCTGGCCGTGGCCGCCACAATGAATGTGCTGGGACGTTCCGAGGAAGCGGCGCGCTGCCTCGATAGTCAGCTTGCCTCCAACAGCAAAAATGGGCAGTTGCTCAGTGCCGCCGCCGCCACCGCCAATCGCCTCGGCAATCGCCAGAAGGCCATTCAGCTCTATCGCCGGGCAGCGATGACCGATCCCAAAAATCAGGACGTCATGAGTGCTCTGGCATTGATTTATGTCGCCGGCGGCCAGTGGCAGGATGCCGCCGATATCTATGATAAGCTGGTCGAAATGGCCAATGACCAGCAGAAGGAAACCTATCTGCGCCTGCTGGCCTCCTGCTCACTGAGTGCCGGCCAGTACCGGGATGCGCTGGGTGCCTTTGATAAGCTCAGCGTAATGCGACGCAGCGACCCCGATGTCTGGCTGGGTATGGCCCAGGCGGCACTCGGCATGTCCGATCTGAAGCGGGCACGCTATTCCGCTCAGAAAGCCCTGTCCTACAAGCATGATTGTCCCCAGGCCGATGCCATCCTCGGCAGTGCCGACTACCTCGATAAAAAATACCTGTCGGCCCTCGAACGGTTCACCCGCTTGTCCGGAGACCCCCAGGTCGGCGGATTTGCCTGCTTCATGGCCGGTCGCTGCTACCTGAAGATGGGCCGCATGGAACAGGCTCAGGCCGCTTTCGATAAAGCGGTTCAGATCTGCCCCGAAAGCCCGCTGGCGGCGTTATTCATGAATCAGAACACCAACTGATGAACACGGCACGATCCGCGTATTGCGAGAACAGGAAACGATGCGTATGAAAGGGACATTGGCATTATGCCTGTCGGCTCTGGCGCTGGCCTGTGGCGGAAGTATCGCCGCCGCAGTGGTATCGCTGCCCGGCCCCATCCTGCTGGCCTGCGGAATTCTGGGACTGATTGCCGCCGCGGGCCTGGCGTACAGCCTGATTCACATTGCTGCCGATGTGCAGACAATGACGCAGACACTCCGCACGGATCGTCCGATTCTGGATTCGCTTCGCTCCCCGGCCCTGAAGCCTCTGGCCGGGGCAGTGCGGGAATGCCTCGATAAAACACTTCAGCCGCTGCAGAACGCCCGCCGCGAAATCCAGGAACTCAGCCTTCAGCTCCAATTGCTTCGCCGCCGCAAGTCCGGCATTGAAGCCATCCTCAACAGCATCCATGATGCAGTCCTGGTCTGCGATGACCAGGATCGTCTGATTCTGGCCAATCCCGCCGCCGAAAAAATCCTCGGCTTTGAATCCGAAAAAGCCGCCCTCAAACCGCTCAAAGAGCATCTGGCCGACAATCCCCTGGCGGATATGATTATTCGTGCCCGCTCCAGCAAAGTCCGCCATGTCCGTCACGAATTGTCGCTGAACCGCAGCGGATCGACCGCCTGGTTTGACTGCCTGCTGTCCTCGGTTCTCGATGACAGCGGCCAGGTGATTTCTGTGGTTGCGGTCTTGCACGATATCACCCGTGAAAAGGAAATCTCTCAGGCCAAAAATGATTTCGTCAGCCACGTCTCCCATGAGCTGAAAACCCCGCTGGCCTCCATCAACGCCTATGCCGAGATGCTGGTGGACGGCGAGGCCCAGGACGAAGCGGCCATCCGTCAGTTCTGTGAAATCATTCAGGGACAGGCTCAGCGGCTCAATCGCCTGATTGAAGACATTCTCAATATTTCCCGCATTGAATCCGGTCTCATGAAAGTCAACCGCCAGAACCTCAGCCTGGCCCTGATTATCCGTGACGCCGTCGAGATGATGCAAAGCTATGCCCAGGAAAAAAATATCACCCTGGCCGCACCGGCCCCCATCCTCTGCGACCAGGTCTATGCCGACCGGGATATGATGATGCAGGTCGTCGTGAATCTGCTCAGCAATGCCGTCAAGTACACTCCCACAGGCGGCAGCGTGTCCGTCCAGTTCGATATGAACGACGTGGACGGCACCATCACCGTCTCAGTCACCGACACCGGCATCGGCATTCCGGAACAGGATATGGACAAATTATTCGGAAAATTCTTCCGGGTTGAGGCCAATAAAAATTTTGCCAAAGGCACTGGTTTAGGCCTTAACCTCGTTCGTCAAATTGTCGAAACAGTGCATAACGGCAGGGTATTTGTACGCAGTAAGCAGGGACAGGGCAGCACCTTCGGGTTTGTATTGCCCATCACGTCCCCCAAAACCGCCTCAATAGCCTGACCTCTAACGGTTTTATCGGAGATAAACTATGGCTGATAGAAAAGCGCTTGTTGTGGATGATGAATTTCATATTGTGCAGGTCGTTGCCATCAAGCTCAAAAACAATGGTTTTGATGTCTTAACCGCCGACAATGGTGCCGCGGCCTACACCCTCGCCGTGCAGCACAAACCCGATATCATTGTAACCGATTATCAGATGCCCGCCCTGACCGGCCTGGAACTGATCGAAAAACTGCGGGCCGACGAGAAAACCGCCGCCATCCCCGTGATTATGCTGACGGCGCGCGGATTTGCCATCGAAGACCAGCAGAAACAGAAACTCAATATCGCTGCCTGCCTGAGCAAGCCGTTCAGCCCCCGTGAAGTGCTTCAGACGGTGGAAGAGGTTTTGAAACAGACAGTCCATGCGTAATGGAATCAGCCTGACGCTGATACGATAACCCACAGGATAAATGACGGATGAACAGCACGGTTCAACATACGATTTCTTCTTCGCAGCTTGCACTGCTCAACCGCCTGGCGCATAGCGTAAACCGGCAGGGGATGAACCTGGCCGTATTTGATGACCGGCCCGCCTGTATCTTTCAGGCCGAGGCCCGGCAGGGACAGACTGCCGCCGAAATCCTGACGCCGCTGGTCAGCGAGGCGTTGGCTTCGCCGTTTCAGGGGGTTCGCCTGCTCGACAGCCCTTCGCGGCTGTGGATGCGGATGCTCTATCGGACCGGAAAGCCCGAAGCGGTGGTCATTCTCGATGCCGGCACATCCGGACAAGCCTCGCTCAATCCCGGTCTTCAGGACTATTGCCGTCGCCATGCACTGGACGAAAAAGAATTAATCGACTTAATCGTGGCCGACACCCCGCAGGACCGGGTGGCCGCCCAACTGGACGAATTCGGCACCGAATACGAAAATACCGACCTCCAGTCCGGCCGGATCGAAAAACTGTCCACCGAACTGTCGCAGACCTATGAACAGATCGTCCTGCTCTATAACCTTAGCACCCACATGAAGGTGACCCAGAGCAACGCCGAGTTCCTGCAATATGCCTGCGACCAGCTCACTGGGCTGGTCAGCGTCGAAGGTCTGGCGATCTATCTGGACAAAAAAATCGACGGCCAGAAACGCCTCGTGCTGACTGCCGGCTGCGGCTATGTCACCATCGACTCCAATATGGCCGACATTCTGCAGGTCCATCTGGCCTCCGAACTGGCCGACGGCAAAGAAGCCCTGCTGGACAGCGATGTCTATGGACCGTTCAAGTACACCTGGCCGACCAATGTCAAAAATATCATTGCTGTCCCGCTGACTGGCGGCGACCGGGTCATCGGCCTGATGGTCGCAACCAATGTCCTCAATAAACCCGACTTCGACAGCACCGACATCAAGCTGTTCAACTCAGTCGCCAACGAATGTGCCGTCTTCATTGAAAACGGTCGTCTCTTTGCCGATCTCAAAGACCTCTTCGTCGGCTCGCTCAAGGCCCTGACCAATTCAATTGATGCCAAGGACCAGTACACCCGCGGTCATTCCGAACGTGTGGCCTTTATCTCACGCTGGATCGCCGAACATCTCAGCCATGTTCATGATATTCCCAAAGATACCATCCATTATGTCTATCTGGCCGGCCTGCTGCACGACATTGGCAAAATCGGTGTCGCCGAAAATGTCCTGCGCAAGCGCGGCAAACTCACCGATGAGGAACGTGCCGTGATTATGGCTCATCCGCGCATCGGCGCCGCGATTCTCTCGGAGATATCCCAGATGAAATCCATTGTCGCCGGCGTCCTGCATCACCATGAACGCTTCGACGGCAAAGGCTACCCCCAGGGACTGGCAGGACACGACATCCCGCTGGTAGGGCGGATTATCGCCCTGGCCGACTCCTTTGATGCCATGACCTCCAAACGCATCTACCGTGACGCCATGAGCCTCAAGCGGGCCTTGTCCGAAATTCAAAAAGCCTCCGGCACCCAGTTTGACCCCGATATCGCCAAGGTCTTCCTCGACAGCGATATCGACAAGCTCTGGCATATTATTCAGGATGGCTTTATCGAAACCTGGGACTACAGCAACTTCTCGGAATACGGCACCATGGCCGTAGGAGTCCTGCTGCGATGAAAATTGATGTCCAGACCCATAATGCCGTGGCTATCCTCAGTCTTCAGGGTGAATTCACTCAGGAGGCCCTCAAGTCGTTTGAGGATGCCGTCAACACGCTTTGGGTTGATAAGAAAAACGAAGGCCTCGTGCTGGATATGAGCAAGGTCGTCCTGCTGGACAGTCAGACGCTCGAAGCCCTTCTGGACCTCAATGACAAGTGCCATGACCGTCTGCGTCAATTCAAGCTGGCCGGCCTCGATGAGACCTGCCGCAAAATTCTGGAAATTACCCGGCTGCTGGGCCAGTTCGACAGCTATCCGGACCTGGCCGAAGCCGTCAAAAGTTTTGCCTGAGGATAATCGAAAATAATGTCTGAAGTCGCATCCATCAAAAAACTGCAATTGGGACAGGTCCTGCTGGGCCGGCAGATTGTCACCGCCGAGCAGATCGAAGAAGCTCTGTCCCAGCAGCGCGACTCCGGGCATAAAAAACTGCTCGGCGAATTGCTCGTCGAAATGGGCTTCTGCACCGAAAACCAGATTGCTTCCGCACTCGCCGAAGCCTACAGTGTTCCCTATGCCCCGGTCAGTCCCAAACTGTGCGACCCTGGCGTCGTTGAACTGCTGCCCAGAGACTTCCTCGAAGAACATGCCGTATTGCCGCTGTTCAAAGTCCGCGGCGTGCTGACGGTTGCCCTCAGCGAGCCGTCCAACGTGTTCCTCATCGACGAAATCGAACGCTTGGCCGGCTGCCGTGTTCAGGTGGTTTGTGCCACCGCCCATGACATCCGTGCTACGCTGCAAACCTATATGCCGGCGGCCAACGTCTTTGTCATCGACGACATCATCGACGATTCGGCTCTTGATGACTTTACCATGATCGAAAATCTTCCCGAGGATATTTCCGACCTCGAGGAAGTCGCCGGCCAGTCGCCCGTCGTCAAGCTGGTCAATTATCTCATTTACAACGCCGTCCACGAAAATGCCAGCGACATTCATATCGAGCCGGACGAAAAGAAGCTGCGGGTTCGCTATCGTGTTGACGGTCGNNTCCGCCCGCCGTACCAGATGCACGCTGCCATCGTCTCGCGCGTCAAAATCATGGCTGAACTGGATATCGCCCAGCGCCGACTCCCGCAGGACGGCAGCATTCACGTCCTGATGCAGTCCCGGCCCATCGACCTGCGCGTCTCGGTCATGCCCGGCACCTTCGGCGAAAAAGTCGTCATCCGTGTCATCGACGCCCGCCGCATTCTGACCAATCTCGAATCGCTGGGCTTTTCGTATGAAAATCTCCAGCGCTTCCGCAAAATCATCAATGCCCCCAACGGCATTGTGCTGGTGACCGGTCCGACCGGCTCCGGTAAAAATACCACACTCTATGCGGCCCTGGCTGAACTGAACAACGAGCAGGTCAACATCTGCACCGTCGAAGATCCGGTGGAATGTCATATCACCGCCATCAATCAGTTTGAAGTCCATGATGCCGCAGGCTTTACCTTCGCCAACGCCCTGCGGAGCCTCCTGCGTCAGGACCCGGATATTGTCATGGTCGGTGAAATCCGCGAC
>DLFY01000070.1:1581-3004 GCA_002482415.1 Phycisphaerales bacterium UBA7708 | reverse complement strand
TATCTGCAGCATCACCCGGTACCCCAGGATCAGCAGACACAATGCAATCACCGTCAAAATCATCGAAATATTTTCCAGAGAGCCAAACATATAATACAGGCCGAAAAACCGGACGCCCTGGGCAAACAGCAGCAAGGCGACACCCGACCAGATCGCCGGATAGAACCCGCTGTTCAGCACACGTTTGCGGCGCATCCACACCACCACAACCGCCAGTATCGGAACCAGCATCCCGCTGGAATACTCGTCACTGCTGATCCACATCTTCCACAAATCCCGCAGTGTCGGCACAGCATACGCTCCCAGCAGACAGCACACAAAAGCGATCGCACCGGCAACCAGCGTCCTTTTGCCGTAAGGAGCCGCAAGGTACTCGGCCAAAGTCTTTTTCGGCTTATTCCCCAGCCAACTGAATCGGTTAATCTGCCCCGCACACCAGTTCAGCAGGCGACCCGAACATCCGTCTTCCTGAACAACCAGTTTTTCCTGATATGACGAGTCCGATTTGACCACCTTATTCGAATCCACAAGACTCCCTTCAATCAGAGACCCCGGTCCAATTTGAGCACCTTCCCATATCACACTCTGGTCGATTATGGCACCCGCACCAACTCTGCTTCCCCGCCCAATCACAGTCGGCCCGATAATAACTGCATGATCTTCAGTACAGACATCATCACCGACAATTACAGGCCCGATAATTCGACTCGTCGGTGAAATGCTGACATTCCCGCCGATATTCACTCCCGGCCACGCGCGTCCGTCTTTGTCCCGCCCTGTTTGATTCTGCTTTGCTGTCCGCCCGATAAACCGAGTCACAACCTCGACATATTCCGCCCAGTTTCGGTAACTCCGGCTCGATACATCCAGCAATCCCGCACAAATCGTCCTGCCCGCCCGAACAAGCTGCGGAATCAAGCCTTCTTTCAAATCGCAATAGCCTGTTTCAGGTATAAATTCCACAATCGATTTCTCACACAGATAAAGCGGCGCCGACCTGCCCGGAGATTGACCATCATCCTTCGGGTAAAAGAATACAGTCATCTCGGAATCGCGTGCACAATGTTGAGCTATCAAGTCGTGAATGTTGGGGGCCGGAACAAACATGGTTTGGAATACGATCAAAAGCTCATCCTCGCCATCCCGCAACACATCCTTTAAACATCCCGCCGTCCCCCTCGGCAAGGTCTCCGATTGATATTCTACCTCCAGCGACGCAGGCAGGTTCATCGCATTTTGGATATCCTGCCCCGGTTCCTCACAGCAAATCACAAATCGACGGAATCCCTGTTCGGAAATCGCTTCAATCATATATTGGAGAGCAGGCTTGTCGATTACCGGCCAAAGCGCACGATTCATCCGCGTCGCCAGCGGACATCGACCAAAGTCCCTGCCGCCAACAAGGATTACAACCTTGACCTGT
>DLFY01000070.1:169-1515 GCA_002482415.1 Phycisphaerales bacterium UBA7708 | reverse complement strand
GCGGCAATTGTAGCTCAAGCCTCTGTGCTTGAGAATAATTCAGCCTCCGTCTCCGGCGGTTTCCATAATTTTGATTTTTGCTCTTTGATTTTTAATCTGTTTCTATACCCGTTGGGCATATAATCGACTCTTGATATCCCGTATTACCAGTTCAAGCGTCTTTTCCAGACCAAACTCCGGCCGGTAGCCAATCGCCTCCTGAATGCGTTTCAAACCAGGTACGCGACGTATCATATCGTCAAATGGCTTTCCATACGCCTGCTCATAAGACAGAAACTTTTTTTCACTCCGGCTTTCGGTAAGTCCGATAACCATATCGGCAAGCTGGTCAATCGTGATTTCCCGGTCCGTGCCCAGATTATATACACGCCCCGCCGTATCCGGATTAACCATTAATTGCCCCAGGGCGCGGACCACATCATGGACACAACAGAAACATCGGCTTTGCTGGCCGGTGCCATAAATCTCAATCGGCTCATTTTTTAAGGCTTTTTCAACAAATCTCGGTACAACCATTCCATATTGTCCGGTTTGCCGAGGCCCCACCGTGTTAAACAGCCGGACAATCACCGCCTCCAGCCCATATTGCTGGTGGTACGCCAGGGCCAGAAATTCATCAATCGCCTTGCTGCACGCGTATGACCACCGGCTGAAACGGGTGCTGCCCAGGACCGTATCATCGTCTTCGTAAAAGGGAATCGCCTCGCTTTTGCCATAGACCTCGCTGGTGGATGCTATCAGGACTTTCTTGCGGAATTTGTTGGCCACCGCCAGCACCACCTCGGTACCGTGGATATTGGTTTCAATCGTATGCACCGGCTGCTCGACAATCAGCTTGACCCCCACCGCCGCCGCCAGATGAAAAATACTATCACACTGAGGCACCAGCACATGCAGTGTCTGGCTGTTGCGGACATCCTCCTGCACAAAACTGAATCCCTTGCGATTCAGCAGATGACGTATATTGCCCAGACTGCCTGTACTGAGATTGTCTAAGGCAATCACCGAATGCCCCTGCTCCAGTAAATGCTCCGCCAGATGAGACCCGATAAAACCTGCACCGCCTGTAATGAGAATGTTCATATCACCTACTGCCGTATCCTAAGGTTCACGTCTGCTGCTATTTCTCAGTTGCCCCGTGATAGCAGCCCCTCCTGCCAGACAGGACAACAACCATTTCAACTACCTGATGGGTATATCGGCTAATTGTACACCCTTTTTATGAACAATCCAGTGTTATTCATAAACCTCAAGCCCCCCTGCTAATCCGCCCAATTTACAGTAATATGAAGAAATTTACGTTTATGTGCGTTTTATACTGATCTTACTTGAAATTTTCCGGTTCG
>DLFY01000070.1:0-126 GCA_002482415.1 Phycisphaerales bacterium UBA7708 | reverse complement strand
ATCATACCCGTTGGGTATAATTTGGCATATTTGCAGAGGTTACGATTGATGTGCGGTTTTGCTTGTCCTTGCAAACTTGTGCAACTCAAATCTCACCCCTTCCACGAACTATGAACTACGAACTAT
>DLFY01000267.1 GCA_002482415.1 Phycisphaerales bacterium UBA7708 | reverse complement strand
TACTGTTTTCGGGGGGAAGGTCAGATTCAGTTTATTCAAAAGCCCAGGATGAAAATATTTCTTTAAAACCTACCAATCAATCTCCTTATAATCGAAAAAAATAAAAGTAACAGCCCCGGAAAAGGACTTGCGATCTCAAAACCGAGGCTGTCTGGTAGCTCATATTCAATTGTCAGTGGGCTGGTTTAATTCATAGAAACCAGCCTATTTTTTTCATAGGCGAATACCTCCTCTCTCACATAACGAACCGATCCATTCTTGCCCTCTCCCAGACAAAGCCGGGACAGTCCTGCCCGGCGGGCGATCCGGTCAACGCTTGACCGGGCACACTGCCAACGCTGGGCGAGTTCATTCGGCGAAATATACGGAGAATCCGTTACTTCCTTTTTCTTTTCTTCCTTGAAACGCATTTACTTATCCCCCTGTTAAAAAAATTAAAATTTCCACATTCACACGCTTTTTGAAACATAATTTCCATTTGTTCGGGCGAGACCACGATTACATCTTCCCGGTGTTTCAGTATGTTATAGTCCGGATCGTCCGGAGTGATAACGCTAATTTTTCTCATAGGTCAATCCTCCCACGCCATAAGGCCGGCGGCGGTTCCATTCGACCGGTTGCCCGGTAGCCGATTCAATCACTTTTTCGAGCTCTCCAGGATTGCGAGCCAGCAAAATCCGGTTGTCTCTGTCCGGGTTGCCGGGGTCGTAAAGTTTAGGCAGCACTTCACAGGCCGGGACTTTAATCTGTCCGACCCATTGAGGGGAAACTTTGGCCTCCCCGGTTTGACGGTCGATCACAACGGCATTTTCCATCACATTGATTGCCTGTCCGCAAGTTTGAAGTTTTTGGGCATAGGTCTGTCGTTTGTTTTCCCGGGTTTTGGTGGGATTATTTGACCGCTGGGAATGAGTCCCCCAGAATCCCCGGCTTGTGCTATACCGCCGGATACGTCGATCATCCCCCATATCCAAGACCCACCCCGGGAAACCCTGTTTAGGCATTTTAACGAGATATTTAGTTGCATACCGGGCAGCATGAAGGGGATTGGCAAATTTGGGAGCCGAAAAAATTACCGTTCCAAAGGCGGGGCGGTTGCCCACAGCCCGCCCGGCTGAATCGGGGCGATGCTTTGACCATACCAGCAAAAGGAGATCAAACGGGATATAGTCAGAATCCAAAAGGGTATGGAAATGGGCCATTTCCGTTTTTACCTGCCATTCCACGACGTAAAAATATCGATATGAGAAAAGATGTCCCCATCGATACAAATTTCTGATAGACGAACTGATACAGCGATTGTCCATGAGATACAGATATGCTGTTTTCGGGTCTGGGAACAATTCCGGGTCAATAGTCAGACTGACCATGAGAAGCCCGCCAAACGTTTCAAGGATCGGGATCAGCTTTGCCCGGAGCTTATAACCCATGACCTCACAGCAATCCGGGCAAAACCAGCAATTGCAACGGCATTTAATGAGACTGTACCGGGCCAGCGGCAGGGCGTCCGAGTTTGGCACAGTATTGTGTAAATGTTCAAGTAAATTAGAACCGCCCGCCTTTGGCGTTTGGTTCTGTATAGCTTCATGTTTTAAATCCATAAAACCCCCAAAATAATTTAATCTTTTGTTTGTCCCTATGGACAGAAAATCTCCGTCAACAATACAAAGGGAATTTGATTGATCCATTTTAAGCGGTCTTTTCGCTGTGCTCAAAGACCGGGATTTTTACGCTTTGGGGCCTCCAGCAAGCGAGGGAAAGAAGAGGCGGCGATAACCGCCTCCCCCTTGCCGTATGGCCTGCTATGCCGCTCAGGTTGCGTCCCCGCATTGCCCTATCCTGCATAGCACACTTTTATTTCTCCCGCTCAGGGAGGTCGTTTCTCAAATGTCATTTTCAACCCCATGCAAAACATGTAATCTGTAACACCCATTACGCATATATTATAAGGGATCGGGAAATGGAAATCCGGACATGTGCAATAAAATTATTGTCCGAAATAAGTGACTGAATTATAAGGGGTTATGAAAGCGATCTATGAGGTTTTAGAGAACAGGAGTTCCCAAAACTTTTTGTGTCTTGAAATTCCTTTGTAGAGTGCGTCTGGATTGTCTGGAATGTCATAATCAATTGTTCCAGTGATATCGCGGGATACCGATTCAAAGATTTTATGGATTTGCTGGGGACGTAGTTTGATATTTTCTCTTTCCGCCAGTAGCGAAATCAGGGCAGCCAGCAAAATTTTGAATTGCTTTTTATCGGGGATTTGGGGCGTTTGTTCCAAGGCCTTGATCAATCGTTTGAACTTCTTGTTTTGGGGTTGAAACGATAGCTCCCTCCAGATTTTTGCTATGCCCGGTTCATAGATTGCCCTTTTGTCCAGCCTGAGTAATTTCTCTAAAGAGGCGATATTTCCGGTCTTATACTCTGTCCGAGCTTTTCGTAACAGGCGGGGAAAATGTTCACCCAGAAAAAGCCAGCATGGAATCCAATTCATAATGTAAAACCGTAGATGAACGTTTGATAGTTCATCTAATGTTACCGGCTTGACAGGGACTTCTTTTTGGGAGAGCGTTTGTTTCAATTGTCCTACGACATTATCAATCAAAAATCCTTTCTGAGTTTCAAATTGATCCTTCATCTTCAATAAATGATGTTTGATTTTCGCAAGGCGAGGGAGGAGTTTACCGAGCCGATAAAAACTGAATTCAGGGCTTTTCTTTAATGCCCATTTGATAAAGTGGTTTTTCTGTAACTCCGGGGATAGTTCATCATAAACGATCTGGGGGAGGAAGTGAGAAAGCAAACTCAGATTTTTCTTCTTGTATAGGCTTATCCAGATATTCAAATCCGGTTCGGTGGGTCTTTTGAATGTATCCAGCCCCAAATAGATATGCACCATGATCCCGTAGAAGTATTCACCAAACAATATGAGAAAAATCAATACTGTTTGAAAGTCTTCAGGTAGTTTCCCAATAAGTTGTTTAGTCCTTTTTAGTTGCATAGTCGGATAAGATACATAGTCAAAATGGGAAAATCAAGTCCAGTCCCCCAGATAGGGCTTTTTTTGATTGTTTTGTTTGTTTGATTAAGTTGATTGTTCAAGGATATCTTTTTTTGATCTATTTGAGGGGGTATCGTGATTATTTTGAGGGGTATCAAGAGGGTATCTGGATCAATCAAATGGGGGATGGGGTATCTGTTTGGAGTGTATTTTGAATACGATTTGTTCGTCGTGGTAACACCCCGGAGGTCGTGCGACAAAACGCGAAAACCAATGTGTACTGGTTGGTGTACTAAATCCTTGAAAACATGGTAAAAATGGTGTATATGTGTACCAAGTTCTGAAGAGCGTATCTTCAGGAATTAACGTAAGTTATAATTTTTGCAAGAGGTTATGAAAAAAGCCTTGCGACGCTCATAACCCGGAGGTCGTTGGTTCGAATCCAGCCCCCGCCAATGCGTTGTAAATAAAGGACTTGCGATAATTTCGCGAGTCCTTTTTTTGTGGCTAAAAATGGCAAACTGTACCCTGTTTTGTACCCTTTGGGGTATTCAATAAACCCTCATCCTTGTCTTTTCCGCTTGAGTCTGTTTACTTAATACATGATTCCCCCAAATCCATCAATCTGGATACCCATGTGACATGTTATACCCAAAGAAAAAATAAAGCAGTTTAACGGACGATGTAACTCTATATATAGAAATAGCTTAGATCGATATTAGTTTGGATTTGTTTTTTTAATTTTTTCAAAAAACAGCAAAGTATGAAATAATCTTGTAGAGATATAAAAAAGTGAATCTTTAGAAAATGTGTGATACAAATAAATATGGATGATAAAAGTTCTAAATTTTTCAGTCTTTATACCCGCATTCACGGCCGGCTGTACTCGTATATTCTGGTTGTTGTGCATAATCGTGCCGTGGCGGAGGATTTGCTTCAGGAGACCGCCGCGATCCTGTGGGAGAAATTCGATCAGTACAAGGATGGGACGAATTTCTGTGCCTGGGCCATGTGCATTGCAAAGAACAAGTGCCTGTTATTTTTGCGAGACAACCGAAAAACCAAGGAGCTGTTTAAGGGGGAATTTTATGAAAATCTGGCCGACGTGGCCGAACACTCCTCGCACAATTTTTCCCAACGGGTCAAGGCGCTTGATGAATGCATGCAGCGGCTGAGCAAGAATGACCAGAAACTGCTGCGGCTGCGCTACAAAAATAATATTTCCATCAAGGAAATAGCAATCCGAACCGGCTGGTCAATCAATCAATTGTATTATCAATCATCGCGTATTTTTGACCTGCTGCGAATCTGTATTTCCAAGTCCCTGACCCAACAGGAGCCGTGATGCCGCAATCACTGAATAATCGAGATATTTACCCGCTGTTTCTCAAGCTTCTGGAAAATTGTATTACAGACCAGGAACTTCAGCAGCTCAACGACTTGTTTTCCGCTCATCCCGAGCTGGTTAAACGCTATTGTGAATTCGGCATGAACTATGCCGCCGTGCAAATGAAATTGAACGACGAGGTGAATGTCAACGAAGCCGAGGCCCCGGGGGACGGTTTTGATACGCAGCTCTGGGCGGAACTGGTCCGGCATGAGAAAACGGCTCCTCATATCGAAATACAGCAGACAAAATCCAAACTGGAGCCAATACAGAAAGTCGCGTATGAAAAAGTTCCCGCCCGAATCAATAAACTGAGCCTGATTACGGCGATATGCAGCGCGGCAGCACTGGTGTTCTTTGTATTGCTTGTCCGGCTCGCGCCTCAGCATCATAGCGTTGAGATGGCGACCCTGATTGACCAGATCGATGTCAAGTGGGCGGATTCGAGCATGAATATCAAAAATGGCGATCGCTTGTGGACCAATCATATACCGCTGTGTCTAGAAAAGGGGATTGTAAAAATAAAGTATGATGACGGCGTGGAAGTGCTGGTCGAGTCCCCTGCACAGTTCACCATTGAGCGGTCCGGCATGTATTTTGAATACGGCAAGCTGTTCAGTCATGTTCCGCAATCGGGGCTGGGATTCCGGGTTGAAACGCCAAAGGCTCGTTTTATCGATCAGGGAACGGATTTTGGTGTACAGGCGGATATAAACGGTTCTGCAGAACTGCATGTATTCAAAGGCAAGGTTCAGTTATTTGCAGGTTCCGGCACAAACGCCAAATCCAGTCAGATGCTGGCTGAGAATAAAGCGGTTCGGTATGATGCGGATACCGGCATAACAGAAACCGTACCGATTCGCACGGAGGCCTTTGTTCGCTCCATTGATTCATCCGCGAATCTGATCTGGCGGGGACAGCCCTGGATCAATCTGGCGGATATTGTGGGCGGCGGGAACGGTTTCGGCACGGGAAAGCTTGACAGCGGGATTGAAACCAATACCGGCCGGTGGTTTGAATCACACGCCCCCGACCTGGTGCAGAGTAAAATCCCCGGCATATTAACCGGCGGCGGGGTCTATAACCAGGTCCCCGGCCTTGCCTTCATTGACGGGGTGTTTGTTCCCGACAGCCGGCAGGGGCCGGTGCAAATCACGTCGGCAGGACATACTTTCGACGGTTTTGTTAACGGGCGTGAAGTCTTCTGGGGAAATATCTTCAATGGAGCCTGGCATGCTTCAGATCAGACGCTCAAGCATCAGCTTCAGCTCAATGGCCAGACCTATGGAACGCCCCAGAACCCGGCGATATCGATACATTCCAATCAGGGCATTACGTTTGACCTCCAGGCCATTCGTCAGTCGATCCCCGGCGGGAAAATCCTGCGGTTTACGTCGCTTTTCGGCGTCTCGGAAACGCTGGCTCAGATTCCTTCATTCGATCCTCATGCCGGCCTCAATTCGGGAAAAGTCAATTGCTGGGTCCTGATTGACGGCAAAGAAAAATTTTACCGAAATTTAGTTTCTTGTCTGCATGGCGGAATCGAGATTGAAGTCGACATTAACGACGAAGATCGGTTTGTGACTCTTGTGGTCACCGAATCGGACGACAGGCGTGCGTATGACTGGGCACTTTTTGCCAGACCATACCTGCTGATCGAAATGAATACAAACTGACACCAATAATCTTAATTTTCAGAAAGAGAGGATCATGATGAAATTGCTTCGAATGATGAGTTTAATGCTGGCTGTTTTGACCGTGATGTCGGTCAGCCAGGCGGAGCTGGTTGCTCATTGGACTTTCGACGAGGCCAGCGGTCCGGTCCTGGACAGTTCCGGCAACAACTTTCACGGCACGATTGTGGGTACCGTGAGTCGGGATCAGGCCGGCAAGATCGGCGGTGCGTTTGCGTTTTCCGCAGCCGGCTGGGTGGATTTTGGGGTTGGTACGGTGACGTCCAAAATTACCAATCTCCCAATCACAGTTTCCTATTGGATTAAAACCACAACCACAACCGGAACCCGCTGTGCCGTATGGATGGGCAAACGAGGCACAGACAGTCAGTATCTACAAACCGGCATGAAAAACGGCAACGCGAATGCGGCGTATCGAAATCCCGATTTTGATACCGCTGCGGCATGGAAAGACAGGGGAACGACCGCCACGGAAGCGGACGGCAAATGGCACCATATTGTGGCGGTGTACCCCGATGCCGCATCACGCCATGTCTATGTGGACGGCGTGCTTGCCGCCAGTGCATCCGTGACCCAGGCGTATTATACTGGGACCGACCAGGTGGCCGTCGGCAGCAATAATCGTCGAACCACTCTGACCGACCCGTTTGACGGCCTGATTGATGACGTCAAGATGTGGAATGAGGCTTTGACCGCCGGCGAGGTCGCCGCGGTGTATGCGGACGGTCTCGGTGACGTTGCCGCCAATCCGCTTCCGCTGGGCAGTGCGATTAATCCGGCAGTGACGACCACGCTTTCCTGGACTGCTCCCCGGAATTATACCCCCGCGGGTTATAATCTGGTTCTGCGTAAAGCGACACAGACATCCGAGCCGAATTTCGCGGCGCCCGGCAATATCATTGAAATCAAAAACGGTACGGCGGTGTCTCCATACACGGTTTCACTGGACTATGATGCCACCTATTACTGGCGGGTAGATGCCCATGAGCCCAATGGCATGGGCACGATTGTTCATCCCGGCGTGGTCTGGTCTTTCTCGACGCTCGTATCGGTTCCGGTCATCACCGGCCACCCCGTCTCCGTATTTGCCGATGCAGGCGCGGCTGCGCAGTTCCAGGTCGGTGTTGAGAGCGTAAGCCCGCCGCAGTTTGCCTGGTACAAATCGGTGGATGCGTCCAATACGACGCCCGATGATGATATTCAGGTTTCGGCAGGGTCTGCAGCTTTGACTATTCCCAATGTACAGGTTGCCAATGAAGGGTTCTATTACTGTGTCGTAACCAACGGCAGCGGCACTCCGGTATCGTCCAATGTCGCCGGTCTCAAGCTCAAGCAGCTTCTGGCCTGGTACCCGTTTGAAAACAATGGCCAGGATTCCGCCGGCACCAATCACGCCTCACCGGTCTCCTCGATGGGCTATTCCGGAGGCATCGTGACTGCCGATGGCCAGGCGTATGCCGCCGAACCCAACGGCTTTGATTATTTCGCACTGACGACCGACAGCTATCCCATGACCGGTTTTGGCAATGGCTTGACCCAGTTTACCTATTCCTGCTGGGTTAAACTGAGCAGCGGCCAGGGCGGTGTCCTCCTCGGCACGCTCAACACCGGCACAAATACGGGACTTCGTTTCTCCGTGAATACCGGCGACGGCTCAATCAGTTGCTACATCCGTCAGAATGGCGGTGCAGCCCGCGCTGTCAATATCCATAATCTCCCGATCGCCGACAACGAATGGCACTGGGTCACAGTGACCAACAACGGCAGCCAGCTGGTCGCGTATTTTGACGGCCTGGCTCAGGGCAATGGGACGTTTGACTTAACAAACTTTGCGGCATGGGAATTCCCGGTTTATATGCTGGCTATCAACAGCCGCGGCTCCGCCGACCAGCGTTTCCAGGGCAAAGCGGACGATATGAGAATCTACAACTACGCCCTCAGTGCCGAAGAAATCATCCAGGCCTACTATGATGTGACCGGCAAAAAAGTGTGCGTGGAGAAGCCGGCCATGGACCTGAATAGCAACTGTGTCGTGGATATGGCCGACCTGGCCATGCTGGCGGCAAGCTGGCTGGAAAGCGGTCTGCGTCCGATTGACTAATCGAACGTTCCCTGATTGCCCGGGCTGAATCGTTTCAGTCGATAACACAACAATAGAGGACTTGCGTTAAAAACGTGAGTCCTTTTTTTTGCCCTGATGTCCCTGGTCCGCCAAAATGAATTTTCCGGGGAACCCTTAATCCAGAGGAACCTGCATCAGCCATTCCTCGGCCAGAATCATAAAATCATCCATATCGACGATGCAGTCGCAGGTCAAATCACTGCCGCAGCTCTCGGGTTTCTGCCAGGCCCGGGCCAGCGCTGCAAAGTCGGCCAGGTCAATGTCGCCGTCCGATTCCACATCGCCGACCAGGACATCGGCCCGATACAAATTCCGTATTTCCAGGCTGCTCAGGGGACGATGATAGATCCGCACTTCATCCAGCGTACCTTCAAACAGACTGGAGGTTGTGCTGCCTCCGATGCGGGCACCCAGCAGGACATTCTCTTCATCCGAGGTTAAAACCGCCTGCGTATTACTGGCATAAGGGGCGGCTTCGGCAGTCCCATCGATATACAGCACAATTTCATTGACTGACGGTGTCCCGTCATCCTCTAAAACCGCTGCCGCATGGTGCCATAAACCATCGTTGACTTTTCGCTGGGTCTTGATGTATCCGCCCCAGACTCCCACGGCCAGTGTCCCGTCCGGATCCACCCGAAACATCCATTTCTGTCCGGTTGACGGGCTGCCCCAGGTCACAATCGGACAATCCCGGGTTCCGGTCGTCTTAATCCACGCACTGCATGTGCGCCCGCCGACAACTCCTTGGAAGCCCTTGACTTCGACGTATTCATTGACTCCGTCAAAGAAAAGTCCGCCGCACCGTTTTCCCGCCTTCCAATTCGATGTATCCATATTGACTAATGTCCCGTCACGGTTTTGAGTCGAGGAATCTTCCGCAACCAGGTCGCCTGCATCATTAAATTGCCAGTGTGCCAGCGGTTCAGTTCGGGCTTCGATAATCATCGAAGACGCGCGATCATTCCAGCCGTCATCCACAAAACAGGAATCATTGGCAGTCTTGACTAAGGTCGCCCCCTGAAAATTGTCGTCGGCAAACAAGGTTACGGTATAACCCGCTGCAACCCGTATCGAGGAAGCGTCATTGTCCTTTCCGCCGCCGGCGGCAATCTGGGCCGCGGTATAAGCTCCCACGCGATAACCCGCCGACCACCCGCCATAGTCACAGTCCTGATGCAGCCGGGCCACCTCGCCGCTGTAGGCGATAATCCCCATCGCATCATTGATTGCGTCGCCATACTGTGCCACCGGATAGGTCCCGACATGCGGCAGCATATCATCCAGAAACCACATAAACCCGCCGGCAATATCATACGCCGATTTCCATGTATTCATCTTGGTGGCAACCTGACTGGGAGTCTGCCCGTTGGAATAACACCACAGTCCCGGCGTCACTTTCAGCCCGCCAAAATAACCGTTCCATGTCCCGGGATTATTCCCCGCACCTCCGGCATAACATTGCAGATAAACCCGATCCACCGCTCCCGGCCGCTGAGCATTGGTATTGGTGTAAACAGACTTCCAGAAGCTGGATCGTGTATAAGGACACAGGGTGATTTTAAACCCCAGATCATTGAGCATCACGGCCAGAGCCACTGAGGAATTGACGTCATAGTTGCTCTCATCGTCATAACTGACTGCGTCAATCGCCGGGATTGTATCGCGAATGATCTTGAAATTGCGATACAGGATACTGTCGGGCCCGGTGCCCTGAGAGGCGATCAGAGTCTCGATGGTTTCAAAATCAGCCACGCCCCACGAACCAATCGAAATTTCCACGCGGTTGACCGATGTGGTCCCGGTTTTAAATGCCGCCACCTCTCCGGGCCAGGCCGTTCGCCCCACATACTTGCCGTCATCGACGATCTTCTGGTCGTTGAGTACCAGATCCCCATCGGGATAGACATGAATCGTCCACAAGATGATGGTGGTAAAGCCTGATGCACGAATCATGTCCCGGTGGGTACCTGCATTGCTGTATAAAGGTCCGCCGCTGTACAGCACTGAATGATCGGCATAAACAGCGGGTTCACTCCAAAGCCAAATCAGGCCGATGCTCAATAACAACAGGGCTGTGTAATATCGATTCGAATATCTCATTCGCACTCTCCGGGGTTTAAATCCATTGCCATGCTATTCTATCTGCATCAGCCATTCATCGGCCAGAATCATGAAATCATCCATATCGACCGTGCAGTCGCAGGTGATATCGTCGTCACAGCTTCCGGCTTTCTGCCAGGATTGTGCGATGGAGGTAAAATCTGCAAAATCAACCATGCCATCCGATGAAAGATCGCCAATCAGGGCATCCGCAAGATAGATGTCCCGAATTTCCGCGGCACTCAAAGGCCTAATGTAAATCCGCACGTCGTCAATGAGTCCCGCAAAAAAGCCCCTGGATGATACACCGTCAATGCGACCTCCAATCAGGACATTGTTTGCACTGGATGTATTGACAGCCTGAGCATTACTGGCGTATGGGCTGGTTTCGACCATGCCGTCGATATATAACTTGATTTCGTTGATAGCAGGAGTGTAATCGTTGGTCAGAACCGCCGCTATATGATGCCATCGTCCATCATTGATTTTTTGCTGAGACTTGATGTAGCCGCCCCAGACAGCCACAGCCAGTGTACCATCCGGGTCCATGCGGAACATCCATTTCTGTCCTGCCTGCGGGCTGCCCCATGTCATGATGGGATTATCTTTGGATGCAGTGGTTTTGACCCATGCACTGCAGGTCCGGCTGCGCGACCCGCAAATGCCCTTGAAGTCGGCTATTTCCACATAGTCATCCACACCGTCAAATGAAAGCCCCGCACATTGTCTGCCCAGAACCCAGTTGCTATTTTCCATATTGAGTAATGTGCCGTTGCGGTTATACGTTGAAGAGTCGGTTACAACAAGACCCTCGTCTTCATTCAACTGCCAATAGCCTGCGGGTCGTGTTGTTTCTTCGATGACTATCGAGGTGGCTCGGTCATTCCAGCCTTCATCCACAAAACAGGAATCATTACTTGTCTTAAATAAAGTGATACCCTGAAATTTATCATTTTCATAAAACGTGACTTCGTAACCAGCAGCAATCGCCGCGGATGAAATGCTGTTGTCAGGAATGCCGCAGGCCTTTAACTGACCCAGCGTATAAGACCCCGCCCCGAATCCTGCCGACCAGCCGCTGTAGCTGCAATTCTCAAAGAACATCACAGGATAAGTCGGAGCCGTTCCGCCCGGCGTCTGTGCCATCTTCCAGAAAGAACGCATGACTGAGGCGTTATCCAGCAGTTCAGGCGATCCGCCGCCGGTGTTGTACCAGTCCGTGGGATAGCGCCCGTAAGCATCTTTACAATAGATATACAAATACTCCAGATAACCCGCCGCCACATTCAGCCAGCGCGGATTGTGATCTACTTCATAAAGCTCGACCATGGCATTGGTCATATCATGGCCGCACCATTTGCCGGATTGCCTGAGATTGTGATTGGTGCCGTTGACAAAGTGGGTTTCCATTGCGGCCGCAAGGCGTTGGGCCTCCGTCAGATAGCTGGCATCACCGGTGATTTGATAAAGTCGGATGGTCGCCTGAAGCGGCGGGGCGGTCTCATAGCCCAGAAAGCCTTTGTCGATTCCGCCGCTGCAATTGATACTCTGCCAGTACAGCCCCGTCACGGAATCCTGAACGCCGGAGGTTCGCAGCCAGTTATACAGCCGCAGGCCGTCAACCAGGTACTGCTGGATACCCGTGGCCTGATAAATCATCAGATTGGCCAGACAGGTCGGAGCAGTCGAACAGACATTGGCTCCGCAGGTGCCGCTTTCATGCCAGCGAATGCCGCCGTTGGGTGTATCGCCGGGGCCGTTTTCCCCGCTCATACAGAATACAACCACCGCCTTGGCCCGATTCAGATACGTCGTGTTGCCGGTGATCTCATAGAGTTCCATCAAGGCCAGGGCAATCCACGCATTATCATCATAATAACGGTCACCGCAATTGTTGGCACTGGCGTTGTAGCCTGACTTGCCGTTGGACGTGCACCAGTACTGGCTGTGCATCTTGTTGGCCACCGATTCGGCCTCGGCAAGATATGCGGAGGGATTGACCTTGGCCGCAGCGACAAGGGCACTGAAATGAATCCCCTGTGCCCAGGCATAAGCGGGGAAGCGTTGGGTCAGCGACTGGGCATACAATCCGCTCGACAGGCGAAAGTCGTTCCGGATTTGGCTTGTGGCTTCCTGCCCCCATTGCTGCAACGTTACGCCTGATACTGCATAGGCCGTATCGGCACTCAATACAGTTAGCATGAACCCAGTTACAGCAATCAGGAATAGTCTTTTTTTACACATCATACCCCGCAATTCAAAATCGTCTAATTCCACCCCTTAACTACTTATCACACTATAAATTATGCCAATTTAACAGGGAAAATGGAAGCAGGATAAATGTACCAATTGTAGCACAAAAGAGGCTTGTTGGATTAGGGGTAAACCGTGTATATAAATCCTTAAATATGGGCTTGAGGTCGGCTTACCGGTTTAAGACGGGTTGTCAGAATGGAGGCCAGCAGGCACACAATCGCGGCGGGGATGAAGGCAGCAAGCCAGAGTTTCCTGTCGCCCATGAATCCTCCAAGAATCGGACCCAAAATACCGCCAATTCCATAGCCGAGGAACACACGAGGATAGTTGGCCCCAACGCTGTGGGTCCCGAAATAATCAGCCGCCGCCGCGGGAAACAGGGCGAAGTTGCCTCCGAAGTTGAAGCCAATCAAAGCGGCACCAATATAAAGCCCCCATTCATACTGGGCAATGGGATAGAACAGCAGCATCATCAGGCCTTGCGAAGCACTCATCANNGATAATCGAGTATTTACGTCCAAGATGGTCGGAAATCACGCCCCAGGCGATACGTCCAATCGCGTTGGTAATCGCATAAAAGAAGCCCATTGCTGTATTTGCAATCGCGGCCGCCTGAACCTGGCTGATGCCGTTGCCGGTGAGGGTATCGACTCCGAACAGCTTGATAATTCCGATAACCATTAATCCGGACATAGTACCTGCTGCATAACCGCTCAGAAGTATCCAATATTGGGGTGTGCGTATCATTTCCGAGGTGGACAGTTCTATATTAGCGAGAGACTGAAATGATTTACCGTTGGCAGTACTGACAAGCTGCCCGGCAGGGGGATTGACCATGAAAAAGGAACCGATGGGGATTAAAACGGCAAAAATAAATCCATAAAGTCGAAAGACTTGGTTGACTGTCCAGCCGTCGGCATACAGGCCGTCCCAGCCGGGAGTAAGATTGAACCAATCGCCCAGCTTGAAGCCGCCGGTCAGCATAATCCACAGCATTGCCCCCAGCCCAAAACCTGCGACAGCTATCCCGGTGATAGCCCCTTTTTTATCCGGGAACCATTTGACCAGGATGGCAATCGGGTGGACGTATGCCAGACCGATGCCCGTACCGGACAGGATCCCGACCGACAGCAGCAGGAGCCAGAAATTGGTCCCCGAAAACCCGGCCAGCAGATACCCCGCTGCAAGAATCAATCCGCCCAAACAGATGGCCAGACGCTGACCGATGGCCTGTTGGAGACGGTTAGCCCCAAAAGCCATCGCCAGTGCGAAAAAAGCCAGACCGGCTGAAAAGAGGATCTGGGTTTGGAGACGGGAAAAGTCGTAAGGGGCCTTGGTCAATGGAGTTGCAAAGGCCGACCATGCAAAAATCACCCCCAGGCAAACCTGCACACCAATGGCAGCCGCAAGGATTACCCAGCGGTTACGCATACTCTTTATTTCATTTATAGGCATCTATCTATTACTACTCAAAAGTGAACAAGACGGATGCACAATAACACGAATCGGAGTTAAAACGCAAAGAGAAATTGGCTTCGTTTGGTTTTTTAAGATAATGGGGTGGGCCAGTCGCTTTAATGGCATTCCCGGTATCCGAGGATTTTAGCGGGGAGAAAGAGGATGGACCGGACCAGGGCAAGCAGGGCCTCGGCGGCGATAGCGATGATTTTAAAGGGGATCGACAACAGCCAGATAACCGGCCAGAGGATCAGCACCAGCAGAGCCAGCGGGGCGCATAACACCAGCAAAATCGACCATAATAGCAATATAATCAACGCTTTCATTGTCGTTTATCTCCATATTTTGGATTTTAAGGTACTCTATGCTCTTAGACGGTTCTGGATAGTGATTTTTCCAAAATCATCCTGTTTTATCTTGTTATTATATGACTGCTTTTGCAGAAGCGGGGGCTGGTTTGATGGGGGCAAATGCGGTACAATCCGGGCATGGCAGAATCGAAACATGACAGGCTGGAACGAATTCGGGAGCTGATACGGGCATTTCCGGCGGCGCCGGGGTTGTATTTTATGAAAGACGCCGGCGACCGGGTGCTGTATATCGGCAAGGCCAAGAACCTGCGCAGCCGGGCGGGCAGCTATTTTCAGCCGTCGGCGAACCTGGCCGAGAGCCGGGGGCCGTGGATTGTGGAGATGATTGACAAGACCGCGACGGTGGAGTATCTGCAGACGGCCAGCGAGGTCGATGCGATTTTGCAGGAAGCCCGCCTGATAAAGGATATTCATCCTCCGTATAATACAGACCTCAAGGACGCCAAGACGTTTCCCTATATTGAGATTCCCAGCCGGCAGGATTTTCCGGGGGTGTATATCACGCGGAATCCTGATGCGAAAAATCGGCTGTTTGGGCCGTTTACGGAGGTCAGTGACCTGCGGGCGGTGTTTGTGGTGCTGCAGAAAATCTTTCGTTTTCGCACCTGCCAGCTCGAGATTTCAGCATCGGATGAGAAACGCCGGTTTTTCCGCCCGTGTATCCTGTATAACATCCGGCAGTGTTCGGCTCCGTGTGCGGACAAGATTTCCAAAGAAGATTACAAAAAGAGCATTGCCGAGCTGGTCGTGTTTTTGAAGTCCAAGCGCTCGGGGATTCTCAACGATTTCAAGAAGCAGATGGAAGCGGCGGCGGCCCGGCTGGATTTTGAGACGGCGGCGATGTACCGCGACCGGATTCGCCAGATCGAGAATCTCGACAAGCGGGGCACGGCCGACCGGGATGTGCAGCCCGAGGCGTTCCGGACCGACCCGGCCGAGGCGCTGGAGACGCTGCAGGCAATGCTCAAAAGCGAGCGGACGATACGGATTATCGAGGGCTTTGATATTGCCCATCTGGCCGGACAGGAGATGGTCGGCTCGATGGTGCAGTTTATCGACGGCAAGCCGTTCAAGGATGGCTACCGGCGATTCAAGATCAAGACGGTCACGGGTGTGGATGATTACGCCTGCCTGCAGGAGGTGGTCGGCAGGCGATACAAGCGGGCGGTTAATGGGGAGGAGTTGTGGCCGGACCTGGTGCTGATAGATGGCGGGCTGGGGCAGCTTCATGCGGTACAGGAGGAGTTTGCAAAGCTGGGGGCGGCGACGCCGAACCTGATGTCGCTGGCCAAGCGGGAAGAAGAGCTGTTCATGGCCGGACGGGATAAGCCCATCCGTCTGTCGCGGACGTCGGCGGCATTGAAGCTGCTGCAGTATATCCGCGATGAGGCGCATCGGTTTGCCCAGCATTATCACCACCTGCTGCGGAGTAAAAAGATGCTGGAAGAGCAATAGGGAATAGAATAGAGAATTTTG
>DLFY01000001.1:19466-19670 GCA_002482415.1 Phycisphaerales bacterium UBA7708 | reverse complement strand
CCGCCGGTGGTACCGAAAATCACGCCGGCACCGCTGGACATGCCGATGGGATGGTCCTGTTCTTCGGGCTTGAGGTTGATAAAGTCAATCCCGGCAGACTTAATCATCCAGGCGATTTCCCGCGTGGTAACGGAAATATCCGTCGCCCGCATGCCGTTGACATCCAGTTCCGGCCGGGCTGCTTCGTATTTCTTGGCCGTGCAG
>DLFY01000001.1:9827-19353 GCA_002482415.1 Phycisphaerales bacterium UBA7708 | reverse complement strand
GAGCAGGAGGTAATCATCGGCAGCTTGCCTTTGTTCTGCACCCGTTCCAGAAACTCCGTTGCCTCTTCCATGATGGTCAGGTCGGCGGAAAACTGAGTATCAAATACATAATCAAAACCCAGCTTGCGAAGCGCCGCAACAAGCTGCCCTTCCATATTCGCGCCGGCTTCTATACCAAAGGCTTCACCAATGGCCGCACGGACGGAGGGGGCAAACTGTGCTACTTTAATCAGGTTCGGGTCATTGAGCTTTTCAAATAATTCCTGAGTATAATTTTTCTCCAGGAACGACGCCGTCGGGCAGACATTGATGCACTGACCGCAGGCGGTACAGACACTTTCGGCCATCGGCATGTTGTAGGCCGGCATCACCACGGTATTAAAGCCGCGATGAGCCTGTGTCAGGTTGTGAACCTGCTGCACTTCCGAACACATACGGACGCAGCGTCCGCACAGAATGCATTTATCGGGATTGCGTATGATGGCCTGGCCGGACACATCCACGCCATACTGCTTGCGTTCCCCCTCAAAATGCCGGGCGCGAATGCCCATGGCCGCGGCCAGCCGCTGAAGTTCGCAGTTGCCGTCGCGTTCGCAGGTGTGACAATCCATCGGGTGGTTGTCCACCAGCAGTTCCACGATGTCACGCCGGGCGCGGCGCAGTTCCTGCGTATTGGTGTGAATCTTCATCCCATCATTGACCGGATAGGCACACGATGCAACGAAACTTTTGGCGCCTTCCACCTCGACAATACAGACTCGACAGGCACCCTCAATCGACAGCTTGGGGTGATAGCACAGACGCGGAATATGGAAACCCAGCTTGTCCGCCGCCTGCATAATCGTCTGGTTCGGCTCTACCTTGTATTCTCTGCCGTTAATATAAATCGTAATCAATTTTTCCATAGCTTATAATCCTTTTAGGCACGTGTGATCGCGCTGAACTTACAGGTTTGATAACACTGACCGCACTTGATACACTTGTTCTGATCAATCCGATGCTTTTCTTTGCGTGTTCCCTCGATGGCGTCAACCGGGCAAACCCGTTTGCATGCGCCGCAGCCGACACACTTGTCATTGATGGTGTAGCTCAGCAGCGACGAACAGACGCCGGCACGGCATTTCTTGTGATGAATATGCTCTTCGTATTCCTCACGGAAATTCTTGATGGTGCTCAGAATCGGATTGGGGGCCGACTGTCCCAGGCCGCACAGCGATGATTTCTTGATCATCGTACCCAGACGTTCCAGCTTTTCGATGTCGCCGGGCTGGCCTTTGCCTTCGGTGATCCGGGTCAGAATCTCAAGCATCCGCTTGGTTCCTTCACGGCAGGGAGTACATTTGCCGCAGGATTCATCCTGAGTAAATTCGATGAAGAACTTGGCAAGATTGACCATGCAGGAATCTTCGTCGATGACAATCATGCCGCCGGAACCCATAATTGAGCCGGCCTTGGCCAGCGATTCATAGTCGATGGGCGTATCCAGATACTGTTCAGGCAGACATCCGCCGGAGGGACCGCCGGTCTGAATGGCCTTGAATTTTCGTTCATTGGGAATACCGCCGCCGATATCAAACACGATTTCACGCAGCGTCGTACCCATCGGCACTTCGACAAGGCCGGTATTGCGAACTTTGCCGGCCAGGGCGAACACCTTGGTTCCCTTGCTGGTGGCTGTGCCGACGCCCGAAAACCAGGTGCCGCCGTCAAGCAGAATCACCGGAATATTGGCCCAGGTTTCCACGTTATTGATCAGGGTGGGCTTGCCGAACAGACCGCTGACCGACGGGAACGGAGGACGAGGCCGCGGCATCCCGCGGGACCCTTCAATCGAATGAATCAACGCGGTTTCTTCACCGCAGACAAAGGCACCGGCACCCAGCCGAATTTCAATATCATAGGAGAAATTCGAACCTAAAATGTTCGTACCAAGGAAGCCGTTTTCCCGGGCCGCGGCAATCGCCTTTTCAAGACGCTTGATGGCCAGCGGGTATTCGGCCCGAATATAAACGATACCCTTGCTGGAACCGATGGCATAGCCGCCGATGACCATCCCCTCAATGACCGTATGGGGATCGCCTTCGATGGCGCTGCGGTCCATAAATGCACCCGGGTCGCCCTCGTCGGCGTTGCAGATCACATATTTTTCAGGCCCGGGCTGCTTGGCGGTGAATTCCCATTTCATTCCCGTCGGGAAACCGGCGCCGCCGCGGCCGCGAAGACCGCTTTTCTTGATTTCAGCGACAACCTGCTCAGGCGTCATCTCGGTCAGCGCCTTGGCCAGCGCTTCATAGCCGCGAAGCGACAGGTAGTCGTCGATATTTTCAGGGTCAATGATACCGCAGTTGCGAAGCGCGATGCGCATCTGCTTGCCGAAGAAGTCCACATCGCCGAAAATACGGAAAAACCGGTTATACAGATGGTCTTCCCCGATGACCAGGCGAGCCACCGGTTTGTTGTGCTTCAGGTGCGATTCGACAATTTCCGCGATATCGCCTTCAGTCACATTGCCATACATCACATACCCCGGGTTGATAATCATAATGGGGCCTTTGGCGCACATCCCGAGGCAGCCGCTTAAATGGATGCTGACTTTCTCTTTGAGACCTTGTTTTTCCAGTTCTTTATCCAGCGCCTGACGAATCTGCTTGGACTGCTTCTGAATGCAGCTCGGCGCGTCGCACAGTGTAATCTTAAACTGAATCTTGGGCACAGTTGTTTTCCTTTCTATTCTCATCTGTCAGGACCTTTCCGGCTATCGCAATCACCCCATCATATTCCGGCCGGTCCTATCCTTAATTTCGCCTTTCAGGCATTTTCTGAGCAATCGGCTTAAATCAGCCACTCCCGGATCACTTCACCTTTTTTCAGATGCTTTTCGATGATGTCCTTGGCCCGCTGCGGCGTGACTTTGCCGTATTTGTACGGAATCTTGCCTTCTTCGACCACTTCCACCGTCGGCTCCAGATTGCACCGGCCGGCACAGCCTTTCTGACTCAGATAGACATCGGTCAGACCGTTGGCGATGGCCTGACGAAATACGTCCATCACCTCTTTGGATCCGGCCGCAATCTCACAGGTCGCCATACCCACATACACCCGCTTGGTGGACAGATAGCCTTTGCTGATAATCCGAGCCACCGCCTGAGCGCGTTTACGCTTGATAATATCCATTGGCGTTACCACGATTTATCCCCTTTCTATAGTAAAAATAAATGAATTCCCATTTTCTTTCGGTTCCACTTTGATTGTCCCGCCGTGACTTTCGACAATCTGCCGGGTGATATAAAGACCCAGGCCGGTGCCTTTGACTAATTTCTTTTCCGGCACGTCCAGCCGTGAAAATTTCTTGAACAGCGTCGACGCCTGTTCGGCGGTAATCGGGCGACCGTCGTTATATACTTCCACAGTCACGTATTTTTCATCCTGCCGGGCTGTCACGATAATTTTACCCTGATCAATCCCGTACTTGGCCGCGTTGTTAATCAGGTTGTTGGCCACAATCTGAAGCAAATCCTGATCAGCATTCACCCGGATGGCCGGGTCCATCTGATTGACCAGCGTCATCCCGCGGTCGGAGATCTGCTTGGCAAAGGTCTGAATCGCCGGCTCAAACACATCCGTCCACAAACCAAACTCGGTCCGGTTGATTTCCAGGTTGCCGCGTTCAATCCGGCTCAGATTCAGAAATTTTTTGACCGTCGCCGCCAGGTAATCCAGGTTGCGGCAAATCGAATCCACGGCCCGTTTCTGCTTGAAATTGATCATGCCTAAAAAGCCGTCCCGAATCGAATAGGCATTCATCATCGCCGAGGACAAGATGCCTTTTAATTCATGGGCCACAAATCCAAGCAAATCCAGATAACTCTTATTCAGCTCTTCCAGCTTGTCGTTGGTTATCTTCAGGCTTCGTTCTCGCTCTTCCAGCTTCAGGCTCATTTCGTTAAACGATACCGCCAGCTCGTTGAGCTCCATAATCGTCCCCTGCGACTCCACCTCATGTCCCAATTCGCCATGAGTCAGCTTATGGGTCGCATCCCGCAAGTGCGTCAGCGGCCGGCTGACCGAATCGGCAAGCCACACCGCAAACATCATCGCCGACAAACACGTCAGCAGGATCACCGCTACAAATGCCGCCAGCGCCCGCGCCGCCATCGCATTGAACGGCGCTTCCAGAATACCGACATACAGGATGCCGATAATCGTCCCGTGAATATTACGGATCGGCTCATACGCAGTCATATACCAGTGATTAACCACGAACGCCCGGTCATGCCACTGAACACCATTCTCAACCACCTGCTTATAGACCTCGTGGCTGACACGGGTGCCTATCGCACGCCGGCCGCGTTCATCCACCACGTTGGTCGCAATCCGCACATCATCCAGAAAAACCGTCACCGTCCCGACCGGCCATTTGTCATACATCTCCTGGCCGAAAACCAGGCTGCGAATGCGATCCACCAGGTAATAATCCTGGTTGGCCACACGTCCGCCATAGACCACGCCAACAATGCCGCCTTCGGCATTGTGCAGCGGCACGGCATATTCCTTGACCATCGCCGAATCCAGCTCTCGCATACTGCTGGGACGGGCTTTGGCGGTTTCCTGAATCGCAATCCGGCACCGCGTCTGAACCTCCGGACTCATGCGGGCGATTTCATCTCCTCCGGCAATCCGCGTCCCGCCGACCGCCTTGCCCCGTTCAATACAGGAACGAACAATTTCGCTCGGCCCTGACGTGCCCGCCTCGACATCCACCCGATACAAATAATCCAGGCTGATCTTCTGCTGCAAAACCGCCAGGTCACTGTTTAAATCAACTAATTCAAGAGCGCTGCCGATACGCTCGATTTCCGAGCTGTAAACCGTCCGTGCGCTTTCGAGATAATGTCCCACCTGTCGCTTTGCACGTGCATAAATATCCTCTTTGATCACGTAAAAGCCCAGGGCAAATATGCTGACTCCCAGCACAAAGATAATCGCCAAAAAAGCCAGCAGAATTCGGGTTTTCAACCGATGGATTTTCATGCCTCGATTTCAGGTTCCGCTTTTGCGCCTGCATTCACAAAATAAATCAGATTTTCCAGCTCGACTTCAAGATTAATACTGCTGACAACCACGTCATCAGCGCCGCGAAGCTGAATCGGGGCAAAGTTGAGAATTCCCTTGATTCCCGCCGAAATAATCAATTCCGACACATGATGAGCCGATACATCCGGAACCGCCAGAATCGCAATTCTCACACTCTGCGACTGGATAAATTCCCGGAAATCCTCAAGAGGCAAAATGGGAATTTCTGCCAGTTTATTGTACTTGGCCGGGTCAATATCAAATCCTGCCAGTACCTTAATTCCGCCGGCCTCAAAACCCCGGTATCGCATCAGCGCCTTGCCGATGTTGCCCATGCCGACAATGACCACTTTCTGAAGCTCGTTTTTACCCAGGATATGGCTGATTCGCTCAATCAGTTCATCCACGCGATAACCGCCTCGCCGGTTGCCGGTAATCCCAAACAGGGAGAAATCCTTGCGAACCTGGGACGAAGTCACCCCTGCCGCATCTGCAAGGTTGCCCGAAAAGACCTTTACAAACCCTAAAGACTTCAGTCTTTTCAGTGCATTTTTATACCGCGAAAGCCGAATGATACACTTTCTATTCATTACCATTGTCAGGCCCTGCCCAAATAATCTCTCATCTGGCTACTTTTTGGTGTCTATTTCACATAAACAGAACAATAAAGAACATTCTTGGAGTAATTATAGAGTTATTGTTTATAAAAGCAAGTTTTATTGCCTTGATTTTCACAATAATTTTAATGAAAAATAAAAACTTTCGGCATGCAAAATTCAGAACAACACAATTTGGGTCCAGTTGATCTTTTAACAACTTTTGTGAAAAAAAGGACTTATGCAGAACCCTACAATATTGTCCATTTCCTGCCTTCTTTTTCCATCAATTCTTCAGCACATGAAACACATGAGGTCCCCGCAGGATAAACACACAAGTTTTTGTGATTTTCTGCCCAATAATCAAATATCGGCTGGATCAATTGCCAGGACAGCATAATACTATCCTGCCGGGTAAACAGCATCTGGTCCCCCGTCATGCAATCCAAAAGCAACCGCTGATAGGCCTCCGGCATCTTCATTTCAAACAATTTCTGATAATCCACCGCAAGCTTCAGCCCGCTCATACACAGCTTGGACCCGGGCCGCTTGGCCTGCAGACTCAGATAAATCCCCTCATCCGGCTGAATCTGGAAACGCAGCCGATTAGGCTCAAACTCATCCAGCCCGGCATTGGCAAACATCGAATGCGGAATATGCTTAAATACAATAACGATTTCCGTCAGTTTCCTTGCCAGCCGCTTGCCCGTCCGCAAATAAAACGGTACATCTTTCCATCGCCAGTTATCGACCGTAAGTTTGGCGGCAACAAAGGTCTCGGTTTGAGACGAGGGATTAACTTCCGCTTCATCCCGATAACCGGGATACTGCTGCGACCCAACCGTCCCCGGGCCGTATTGGCCGGCAACCACCTCCAGAGGAATCCGGTCCGGCGTGAACGGCCGAATACTCCGCAGCAGCTTGGCCTTTTCATCCCGCACCGAGTCGGCTTCAAATGCCGCCGGCGGCTCCATTGCCACCAGCGCCACCATCTGCAGCAGGTGATTCTGGAACATATCCCGCAGCGCCCCGCTCTGGTCGTAATAACCCGCCCGGTGCTCAACACCCACACTTTCGGCAATCGTGATTTGCACATGGTCAATAAAAGTGCGGTTCCACAGCGGTTCAAAAATGCTGTTGGCAAACCGAAACACCATCAGGTTCTGAATGGTTTCCTTGCCCAGATAATGGTCAATGCGGTAAATCTGCGACTCATCAAAACACCGGTGCAAATGATCATCGAGATCTTTGGCCGTGCGTAAATCAGTACCGAACGGTTTTTCCACAATCAGTCGAATCGTCTGCATACGCCCGGTGGCCGCAGGACAAGCCAACTGCACCTCGCGGAGTTTTTCCGTCACTGTCGTATAAAGAAACGGCGGCAGCGATAAATAAAATATCCGACACCCGTCCAGATTATAGAGATTATCCAGCACAATACATTTTTCACGGATTCGGGTATAAAATGCAGTATCATTATAATGGCCCGATTCATAATAAAACCGCCCGAGAAAATCGTGAAAACCCTGCGCGTTCTCAATCCCCGCATTTTCGAGCGATTCCTCCACCATATCCCGAAACCGGTCATCTGACAGTTCGCTTCGACCGCAGCCCAGTACATAAAATCCCGACGGCATCAGTTCCCGCCGATACAGTTCATACAGGCTTGGATACAGTTTCCGGCACGCCAGGTCGCCGCTGGCCCCAAACACCACCAGTGACACCGGCCCGGCCGGCGTCTCGGCACACAAGATGTCCTGTTTTTCCGTTGTCGCTTCGACTCGTTTCATAATTGCGCCCACAAAAAAACCCTCGGGATAAACCGAGGGTTATTAACCCGCTTATATGGCCTCAAATTCCNNCTCTTTGCCGGCACCGCAATCCGGGCACACCCAGCCGTCCGGAATATCTTCAAAGGCTGTTCCCGGATCCACACCGTTATCCGGATCGCCTTTGGCGGGGTCATAAATGTAACCGCACAGCATACATTTGTACTTTTTCATGGCTTACTCCTGATTAAGTATATAAAGGTTCCAGTTTGTCAGTTCTTCCAGTTCTATTTTTACATGGGATTTCACACAGGGTCAAGCGATTTACCTGTTGAAAATCACTTTGATCAACTCATCCGGCTCAATCCGAAAAAATGCACCCCTGCCCTCAAAAAAACCATGGTCCCGGACAAAATGAATATTCAGGTCCGACCAACTGATGGATTGTCCCGTATCCAGCCGCTGGGCCGTCGTAATCCGTTTTTCATACCGTCCCTCGTGCGGCCACGGACAGACAATAACCCCTTTATAATCCTCACTTTTGACCTGCAGCACTTCATCCACCTGAATCCATGTCCCCAGTGCCGGCCGGGCCAGATCCCTCAAGTCCTGCATCCTGACCGCCACCTGCGAAGCATTATACCCCAGCCGCTGCAGTACTGCAGCATCCTCGGCAATGATTTCCTCAGGGCTTCTTGTATCCGTTCCCAGAAAACCGCCGGCAACCAGGCGGCCTGAACGCAGCATCCCTTCCAGATTTTTATCCTGCGGCGACTGTTTCATATTCGCACCTTATGCAAATTTGTCATAATACACCTTGTCCTGCGGCATCCCCAGGCCGACAAGAATCTTGATCGACGCATCAATCATGCCCGGACTGCCGCAAAGATACCCTTCGTGTCCGCTCAAATCCGAATACTGGCGCTTAACCGCCTCAGTTACAAGTCCCGTCTGGCCGGTCCAGTTATCCTCCGGCTGCGGACGAGCCACAACCGGATTAAACGTAAACGACGGAATCGCTTTTTCAAATTCAGCCATCTGCTGTCCAAGACACAAATCCCTGACCGAATTGCCGCCAAAGAAATAGTCGGCCTTTCGCGTCGAGCCGGCATGCCGCATCTGATGCAGAATCGACACAAACGGCGCCATCCCGCTGCCGCCGGCGATGAAAATCATCGGCGCCTGCGTATCGCTCATCCTGAACTCGCCATACGGTCCGGTCAACTGCACCGGCTGACCCACTTTCAGATAATCAAACAGCCACGTCGTGCAAATCCCGTTGGGCACCCGGCGCACTATCAATTCCACAAAATGAGTATCCTTCGGATCCGACGCAATCGAATACGCCCGGCTGACCTCGTCAACCCCTTTCTTATACGCAGGACACGTAATCTGCACATACTGTCCCGCAACAAAATCCATTGTTTCCGGCCCGAGCAGCTCAAACCGGAAACGCTTCATATCATACGTCAACTCCTCCACCGTCGCCAGTTTTGCCTGGTACTGCTGTATGGCAAACAGGAACGCCGGGATTTCAACTTCCATGTCATTTCGCACCTTGACCTGACAGGCCAGCCGAACGCCCTCTTTTCGCTCCTTGTCGTCCATATAAGGCGTTTCCGTCGGCAGCAGCGGCCCGGCCCCATCCAGCACCCTGCATTTGCAGACCCCGCAGGTTCCCCGCCCGCCGCAGGCACTCGGCAAAAATATCTTCTGCTCTTTGAGCGTCGTCAGCAGCGGCTTGCCCCCTTCGACAGTCAATTCCTTTTTGCCCTTATTCAGCGTAATTTTGCAGGATCCGTAATTCTGGATCACCTTTTCACTGATCACCAGAATCATCGCCAGCCCCGCCGCAATCCCGCTCAGAAGCAATACTGAAAAAACAAATTCTATCATTTATTGCAGTACCCCAGTAAAACCTACGAATGCCAGTGCCATAATGCCCGCAATAATCAGTGTAATCCCCGGCCCTCGCAGCCCGGCGGGAATCTTCGACTCGTCAATCCGCTGTCGAATCCCCGCCATCGCCACAATCGCCATCATCCAGCCCACCCCGCTTCCGAAGCCAAAACCCACCGTCACAATCAG
>DLFY01000001.1:5264-9812 GCA_002482415.1 Phycisphaerales bacterium UBA7708 | reverse complement strand
CACAGCACTGCTCCCAGAATCGCACAATTAACCGTAATCAGCGGCAAAAATATCCCAAGACTCTGATACAGCGATGGACTATAACGGTCGATAATCATCTCGATTAACTGGACAAACGCCGCGATGATAATGATAAACAGTATATACATGTAAAATTCCAGATTCAGCGGAACCAGCACCCACCAATAGGCCATCCAGTTCAGAATGGTCGTCGCCGTCATCACAAACACCACCGCCGCCCCCAGTCCGACCGCCGTCTTGACTTCCCTGGATACCGAGATGAACGAACACATCCCGAGAAAATAGCTCAGCAGAATATTCTGCGTGAAGATGGCCGCAAAGCAGGTCACCACCGCCATCCAGACTTCAGACCCGATACTGCTTGTATTTACTGCCAGTAAGATCATGCCTTTTTCCCCTTAATTCCAATCGACCGACTCACCCACAGCAGGCAGGCCAGCACAAAAAACGCTCCAGGCGGCATCACCATAATCACCCACTTATCCCACTGCGTCGAAAAATACGGCAGCGGATACCCCGCCAGTGTCCCCATCCCCATCACTTCCCGAATCGCCGCAATCACCAGCAGAATCACCGAATACCCCAGCCCGCTGAACAAACCATCCAGAAACGAAGGCCACGGACGATTCGACTGGGCATACGCCTCACAGCGTCCCATGACAATACAGTTGGTGATAATCAATCCCACATACGGCCCAAGGCTGCGGCTCATATCCGGCCAATACGCCCGCAGCAGAATATCCACAATAATCACATAAAACGCAATAATCAGAACCTGCACCATCATACGCACCGTCTTGGGCGTCCATTCTTTCAACGCCGACACCGTCGCACAGCTTAACGCCGTCACCAGCGACAGTGAAATACACATCACCGCCGTATTGGTCACGTTATTAGTCACCGCCAGCGTGCTGCAGATTCCAAGTATCTGACGAAATATCGGATTATCGCGCCACAGGCCGTCCAGGATAATCTGGTTGGTTGTTTTGGCTGTACTCTGTCCATTCATGGCTGTGCTGCCTCTTTTTTCTGCCCCCACTGTGTCACCGCTTCGTTAAGCAGCTTTTCCAGCCGGACACAGGTCTGTGTCGCGCCGGTAATCGCCTGAATATCTTTTTCTGCCGCCTCTGCCGGAGGTCGAATGCGAATCGGCCTGAGTCCCTCCTCGAACTGCTTGCCCGCAAATTGCTCATAAAAAAACGGCTCGACAATCCTGGCCCCCAGTCCCGGTGTCTCGGCCTGCTCATAAAACCAGATGCCCGTGATCGTCCGGGAATCCGTCCCAATTCCAATCACACCCCGAATCGGAGCCCAGAATCCCTGCCCTTCAAACGGCAGTGCATACCCGGCAAGCTGTCCCCCCGGGCGATATTCATACGCTTCACCCGCAGCTTTAGGTGCAATAAAATCTTTCGTAAAAACCGCATGAACTTCGGCATCGGACTGAACCTGAACGGATGGAAATACGGCCAGCGCCGCCCGTTCAAAGGCAATCTGGGCATTCGATTTAATCCTTGCGTCTGTCAAACGCGCCAGCCCGATCAGCAGCGTGCTNNGCTGCAAATCGCTGTCAGGCCGAACATATAGACAACGGCAAAGTAGCGGGACTCTTTCATTTGCCCCCCTTGACTGCCATCGGCGCCGGCTTTTTGGGCCAGTAGGCCTTGACTGCATAATCCAGAATCGGAGCAAACATATTGCCAATCAGGATGCTGAACATCAGGCCGCCGTTGAATATCGAGAAATTACGGATAACCAGCGTACAGATACAGATGATCAGGCAATAAGCAACCTTGGCCTGCTCAGTACGAGGGGAACTCACCGGATCGGTCGCCATAAAGAACGCCGCCAGCAGATACCCTCCCCCCAGCATCGCCGAGACCCCCTGCGGCACCGGCTTGACCCCCAGTTGAAAAAAAATCTCACTGAGCAGCGGATAAGCAATAAGCATCGTCACAATGATCGTCCGGCTGGCTACCTTCGTAATCCACAGGTAAATTCCGCCCAGCAGAATCAATCCCGCACTGGTCACCCCCATCGTGCCCGGAATACCACCAAGAAAGAGCCGCATCCAATATTGCCAGACATTAACCTTGATATGCTGGTCCTCCGAAATACTCACCGGCACAACCGAAACCACATCAGGACCCGTTGTCCAGACCGGTTCCAGCCGGCCCGCCTTGGCATGGGCCAGCGGAGTTGCAGTCGTCCGAGTCGAAACGCCGCTGGCATCGGTCATCGTACTCCATCGCCCCAAAGCCCCCAAAGGGCCTTCCGCAGGCGGATACCATGTCCCCGTCAGTGCAATGGGAAAACAGATATACACAAAACACCGGCCGGCAATCGCAGGATTGAAAATATTTTTCCCAAAGCCCCCGAACATCTCTTTGGAAAATAAAACCGCAAACGCCATCCCGACGGCCATCACATGCCAGCCCACTCCCGGCGGCATCACCAGCCCGAACAGCACCGCTGTCACAAACACCGCCTCGCTGACCGGTTCCTTGCGCCAGCGGCAAAACAGCCATTCACATAAAAAACCCACGGCACAGCAAAACACTAATGCCGCAAGAGACCGCCAGCCAAAAAAATACACCCCCCCTGCAATGCAGGGTATCAGCCCGATCAGAAGTTTTCGCATTGCGGGCTGCTTGCGAAAAAAAGTTTTTTTAGATACGCCCATCGCCGATGTAATTCTTTCTGTTCGCAGGCTGTGCGACACGGAATGAAAACCGAAAGATTTTATCCGTCATTCAGCATCGCACTGCCTGCGGCATTTCTGACTTATTTCTTCATGGCCTGCAGCTTGCCGCCAATCGTTGATACATGCATCATTTCTTCAATAATAATCCCCTGGATTTTATCCTTGCCCTTCTTATCCGGCACAAAGTCCTTGATGCCGACATAAAAGGCAATGGAATTTTTTTCCGCCTGCAGGGCCGCCCGCAGCACCTCTTCGGGGGATTCTTTACCGGTAAATTTCTGGCTGGGAGCAGCCTTGCCTTCCATCCCATGGAAATCCGCCATCGTCTGAAGGTAATGGGCAACCTGGTTGTCCGGATCATAAGTCACCGGCTCTTTCATTTCCGCCGTCAGTTCCCCGCGCATATTGGCAAATATCTTCTCATGCCCGTCTTCCATGGCAGCCATTTCCAGAAACAGCCTGCGAGCCTCCGCATCACTGCTGTTGTTGGCAGCTTCCCGATAAAAGCGTGCCCCGTTGCGTTCAATCTCCTCGGCCATTTCAAAAATTTCATCGACGTTGAACGTGATTGCCATCCGCTGTCTCCTTAAACTTGGGTTAATGTTTTATAACANNCTGTTATGAACTGCACGGTTACAGGAAGACCTGTTTTCTCATTGCCTGAATTCAATCCGCAAAAGCAGGGTATTAATCCGCGGGTGCCGCAGGAGGCGTATAAACACGGGCCGCCATTTCCTTGTCCAGCATATACAGGGCCGCACCGGGCTGCTTGCCCATAATTCTCAGTTGACCCAGAATCTGCTCGACGTTTTTCTCTTCTTCCACCTGTTCATTGACAAACCACTGCAAATACTGATTGCTGGCATGATCCTTTTCCTTGATGGCCAGATCGACCAGCGCGTTGATCCGCTCGGTCACATAGTTTTCATGCTTGAGTGTCGCGGCAAACACGGCTTCAATATCTTTCCACTCGGTCTCCGGACCATCAATCGCCGTCAGCTTTACATCGCCGCCGCGTTCCAGGATATGCGTATAAAACTTCATCGCATGGCTCATTTCTTCCTGGGCCTGAATACGCATCCAGTTGGCAAATCCCGCCAGGTTGTTTTTCTCACACCAGGCCGACATCGACCAGTACAGATACGCCGAATAGGTCTCCGCATTAATCTGCTCATTAAATGCTTTTTCTATGCTTTTTTTCAACATAGGCTTCTCTCTATCATAATATAATGTTGATGAAATTGTAAAACGAACGATGCCGCAGTCGGCTTAAGCCTTCCACAATCCGTGCAGGTTGCAGTATTCGCGGGCGACTACTTTGTCTGCCGTCACCATAAAGGTCGCTTCCGGAGCCTGGCCGGGACTCAGGAACTGAACATAGCTCTTGCCGTCGGCCAGCAGTTCAATCCATTCAATGTAGTGCTTTTCTTCCATCGGGTGAGCGACTGAACCGACCTTGACTTTGTACCCGCCCTGAATCTTTTCAATCACGGGGACATGTTTTTCTTTGGCCCCATCCGAGGTGTTCTCTGCCATCAGCTTCATCGGCTGGCCGCAGCAGACCAGTTCACCGTCGCCGCCATGCATCACCATCACGATATTGCCGCACAAAGTACATTTATACACTTCCAGTTTCGTTGCCATAATCTAATCCTTTCGTTTTATCCGTCGCCTTCGGCGAGTCCTTGAGTTAGGTAGTCATATTTTGCTTATTTCAGGATGTTCAATTCCTGATGTTTGGCTTTAATTGTTTCGGCCAGGGTTTCGAGTTTCTCAAAATCCTCCGGCTTGGGCTGCCCCTTGACCATCACCGGCTCCAGAAT
>DLFY01000001.1:5060-5214 GCA_002482415.1 Phycisphaerales bacterium UBA7708 | reverse complement strand
CCCCAGCCATACGAGCCGATGATCCCGGCAAATTTTGTCTTGGGCTTCAGAGCATTAACCACAAACGCCGCATGAGCCGCCGTTGGATGCGGCCCGACCAGAACCGTCGGGGCGGCCAGAATCACTGTCGCCGCATCAACCAGGTCAATTGCCA
>DLFY01000001.1:0-5008 GCA_002482415.1 Phycisphaerales bacterium UBA7708 | reverse complement strand
CTGCTTGACACCCACGCCTTTGTCCATCAGCGAATCCACCAGGTATTCCACCATCCGGCGGGTACTGTCATGCATGGACACATAAGCAACTATCACCTTATTCTCTACACGGTCACTGATCCAGTCTTTGTAGGCCTCCATAATCAGCGCCGGACGCGGATATACCGGCCCGTGACTGGGGGCAATCATCGCAATCTCAAGCGGCTCCAGCTTCTTGAGGTTTCCCGCAATCGCACTGCGGAACGGCATCATAATCTCAGCAAAGTATCGCTTAGCTGCCTCATAAACCTTGGCTTCATCTTGCACAAAAACCGAACTGGTGGCCTGATGCGAACCAAAGAAATCACAACTGAACAGAATCTTGTCTTCTTTCAGATATGTACACATTGTCTCAGGCCAGTGCACCCATGGGGTAATGATAAATTGGAGTGTCTTGTCACCCAGCGACAAAGTCTGTCCTTCGGCTACTTCAATGAACTGCTCCTCATCCACGTCCAGATGTTCCAGCAGCAGACCTTTGCACTTGGCATTGGTCACAATCTTGGCGTCCGGATACATCATCAATACATCCACAATACCGCCGGAATGGTCCTGTTCGGCATGATGACTGATGACATAATCGAGCTTGTCAACCCCGGCCCCAACCAGATGGCTGATCAAATCCTGGATTTTCGCCGGATCTACGGCATCAATAAGGGCTGTTTTTTCGGAGCCTTTAATCAGGTAGGCATTATAGCTGGTTCCGTCCGGCAACGGAATCAGTTCGTCAAATAACCGACGATCCCAGTCCTGTACGCCCACGGAATAGACGTTTTTTGTTAACGCACGCATCCTCGTTGTTCCTTTCTTTCGCTTGTGCGGCCCAGGGGGGCACCAAAGCTGATTCTACAGCACCTGCTGCACCGCTTTTAAGACCGAATCATAGTCCGGCTCGGTGGCCACTTCCGGCACGATTTGAATATACCGAATCGTTTGCTGTTTATCAAGCACAATGACCGAACGAGCCNNCTTTGCGAATTTGGCATCTTTGTAATCACTGAACGTTTTGACCTTGTCCACACTGGCCGCACCGCACCAGCGTTTTTGGGCAAACGGCAAATCCATACTAATGGTCAAAATCACCACATCCCCCAAAGCCCCTGCTTTTTCATTAAATTTACGAGTCTGAATGTCGCATACCGGGGTGTCCAGAGACGGGACCGTAGAAAGTACCACCACTTTACCCGCAAATGATGATATGGCAACATCCGACAGGTCATTTCCCGTAACGACTGCTTCAGGTGCCTTTTGACCCAGTTTCAGTTCCGGCCCAGCCAGTGTCAGCGGACCACCCTTAAACGTCACAATTCCTTTTCTTTCTTCCATGTTTGTTCTCCTTTGGCAGCCAGTCAAGCCTATCAGGACCGCCGTAAATGTTATCCCCAGAATTTTTATCCATTTTAACATAACTATATACCAATAATTTCTTGTCAGCTCCTGCTTACCAAACGAACCCAAATTCATGCTTTTTTAACTATAACACTCCTGGGTGCCGGGTCCGCCTTTTGTTAAGTTCGGACCCGGCCTCCTCTCCAGAAGCGTCTGCCAGTATAATTTAAAGCTGGCAATATCAACAATATTAGTAATTTGTCGCTTCCAATTCAAAATGAGCCTGGGGATGTGCACAGGCCGGGCAAACGTTCAGGGCCTCGGGGCCTTCATGGACATACCCGCAATTGCGACATACCCAGCGAACGGGCTGGTCTTTTTTGAATACCTTGTTGGTATCCACGTTCTTTTTCAGGGCCAGATAACGATCCCGATGTCGTGCTTCGGCAACGGCTATCTTGCGGAACACGGCCGCAATTTCCGCAAACCCTTCTCCATCCGCAATTTTCGCAAAATCCGGATACATCGTCTTGGTTTCATAGTCTTCACCCGCCGCCGCTTCTTCGAGATTCTGCGACGTTGTTCCAATGACCCCTGCCGGAAAGGCTGCACAAATTTCTACTTCGCCGCCTTCGAGAAACTTGAACAGTCTCTTGGCATGTTCCTTCTCCTGATTTGCGGTTTCTTCGAAAATCGCCGCAATCTGCTCAAAGCCATCCTTTTTCGCCTGGCCGGCAAAATACGTGTAGCGATTCCGTGCCTGGGATTCCCCGGCAAAAGCGGTTAAGAGATTTTTTTCCGTTTTGGTTCCCTTCAAACCCATTGTGTAACCTCACTTTCCTTAAAATTATGGTTAATTAAACAGTTTGATTATGCAATGACTGATTTTGACATGGTTCACAAAGCCCTTCCAAATAGACAGTTTTTCTCAGGACTTTAAACTTCCCTTCAATCTCATTCGGCAACTGAATATTGTCAAACGGCGGATGATGAAAGTCAATCACTTTACCGCATTTAATGCATAAAAAATGCTGGTGATCTTCCAGGCCGCCATCGAATCGCCTTGGCTGCCCGGTACCTTCGACGATAAACGCAGCCCCAATCTCCGCCAGCGTCAGCAGCGTTCGATTCACCGTATCCAGTGAAATAGCGGGCATTTCCTTGCGGACCTCACGATAAATATCTTCAGCAGTAGGATGCATGTCCGTATTAATCAAGGCTTTATAGACAGCAGATCGCTGCGGAGTCAGCTTTAATCCAGACTCCCTGCATCGCTTTTCAAAATCCCTGACTTTGATAGTTATCTGTTCGTTATCCATACTTTGATAATACCTATTTNNAATATTTACTACTATTTAAAATTTAGGTTCGAGAATTTTTTGAAAAATGAAATAATCTTGTCTTTTTTATTTTTTCCTGTAGAAATACTACTTCTAAATTTAAGTGTTGTTAAAGAAATGGAATAATACCTATTATGATTAAGACATGGCTTTTAGCGGTAATGGTTGTTTCCAACTTTGGATTCGCACAAGAACAAAACGAACCCAATAACAATAACAAAACAATACTTCAGCGTGTTAAAAACAGAGATTTTCCGTCCGTATTTCAGGCATGGAATCCCTGTGACAGCATCAAAAATGAGGATGCCGACACAACCATCGCCCGCCATGACCTGATTTTCTGTATGCCGGACCATTTGGGTTTGAAATGGAACAACGACCACCTTGGGTTGGCAGACAGCCTGGATGCCGCAAGCATTCAGACAGCCCTGCAGCGGCGCACCAATCTCCTTCAGAAGAATCCAAACCTCATCATTCTGGCCGAAATCCGCTATTATGATGCCCCCACTTCCTACCTGCCGCAGAATCATAACTGGCTAAAACGCGACCCCAATGGCATCCCGCTGGTGGGCTGGACCGAAGGCGGCCACTTGTTATTGGATTACACAAATCCGGAATTTCGTGAACATATCGCCAAACAGGCCAAAGCCGTTATTGACTCCGGCGTTTACGATGGCATCATGCTCGATTGGTGGCGGGATGATGCCGACCGGCTGGAATTGATCAAAATCATTCGTAAAGCGGTTGGCACCAATGCCTTAATATTATGCAACACCAATGATAACACCGCTCCGCAGTCGGCTCCCTATATCAACGGCTATTTCATGGAATGCACCCGCAGCAAAACCGCTGCTGACTGGGAACGCATTGCCAATACCCTCCAATGGGCCGTGGAAAACCTGCGAAAGCCCACCATCAACTGCCTGGAGACTTGGTATCATAACTCCAGAGAAGACCTGAACTTAATGCGCGCCACGACCACTCTGTCCATGACGGTCTCGGATGGATATTGTCTGTTTTCCGATCCTAATCCCCTGCCCACTCCGGACCACCTTCATAACTGGTATCCGTTCTGGGACACCAAAATCGGTAAACCCACCGCCAAAGGCAAAAAAGAGGATAACGGCTGTTATACCCGCACCTTTGAAAAAGGTCTGGCTGTCTATAATCCCATAGGCAATCCATCTGCGGTGTTTAAATTCCCCAACCCGGTAAAAAGCGCCGCCACCGGCAAGACTGCCGCCGAACATACCGTCCCCTCGGGAGATGGCGATTTATTCCTGAATTGATTCCGTTGGCGCCTCGTTCGGATTTGTTTATCCGGCCGCAATCAGACCGCAAAAAAAGTGGAAAGCCGGCCCATTCCGGATATAATATCCGCCGAGCATCGGAAATGATGGCTATAGATAGCCTAACTCATTTCTTTGGATATACTTAGCCGCCATAAAACGGATACAACAGACAGGACATGGGAAATATGGATATTTGCGACATAGCCGCCGGAGCAAAAAAAGCATCCATTGAGCTTGCCGCGATGGACAGTCAGCGAAAAAACGCCGCACTGGAGGCCATCCGCACAAACCTGAAAAGCCATCAGGACAAAATCATCGCCGCCAATACCGAAGACATGGCGGCCGCCCAGATGGCGGGTCTGGCAACACCTCTGCTCAAACGCCTGAAATTCGACGCCGCCAAGATCGACGAGGTCTGCAAAGGTCTGGAAAGTCTGATTAAGCTCAACGACCCCGTTGGAAAGACCCTGTCGGCCATGGAACTGGACAACGGACTGGAACTCTATCAGGTCAGTTGCCCCATCGGTGTCATCGGCGTCATTTTTGAATCCCGCCCGGACGCCCTCGTGCAGATTTCCTCCCTGTGTCTCAAAAGCGGCAACGCCGTCCTGCTCAAAGGCGGTTCCGAAGCGGCCCACACCAATAAGATTCTGGCCGAGATTATCTCCCATGCGACGGTCCACGCCGGAATGCCGGCCGGCTGGCTGGGACTGCTGGAAACCCGCGATGATGTCACCGCCATGCTCAAGCTGGACAACTTCATCAACCTGATCATCCCTCGCGGCAGCAACGCCTTCGTCCGGCACATCATGGACAACACCCGCATCCCCGTCATGGGGCATGCCGACGGCATCTGCCACGTCTATATCGACAAGGCCGCCGCTATCGACATGGCCGTCAAAGTCACCGTGGATTCTAAATGCCAGTATGCCGCCGTCTGCAACGCCGCCGAGACGCTGCTGGTGCATCAGGATATCGCCGCCGCTTTCCTGCCGCTGCTCAAGGCCG
>DLFY01000004.1 GCA_002482415.1 Phycisphaerales bacterium UBA7708 | reverse complement strand
ATCCAGACCGATGCCGCCATCAATCCCGGCAACTCGGGCGGTCCGCTGCTGAATCTCGACGGCAAGGCCGTCGGCATCAATTCCGCCATTATCAGTCAGTCGGGCGGCTATATGGGCATCGGTCTGGCCATCCCCATCAATATGGCCAGTGCCGTCAAGGAACAGCTTATTGCCGGCGGCAAAGTCGTTCGCGGGTATGTGGGCATTACCATGAATCCCGAAGGCCTGACCCCCGAACTGGCCGAATCATTCGGCTATAAAGGCGAAGGCGGCGTCCTGGTCACTGAAGTACTGGAAGAATCGCCCGCGGCCAAAGCCGGCCTCAAGCAAGGTGATATTATCACTCAGCTTAACGGCAAACCTGTTCCCGGCAACGATTACTTCCGCAATACCGTGTCGCTGATGGCCCCCGGAACCAAAATCAAGCTGGTGGTGTTCCGTGACGGCAAAGAGAAAAATATCACGGTGGAGGTGGCCTCTCTGTCGGAAAGCAAGATGTCCACCAAGACCTCTGAAATCGGCACGAAATTAGGTCTGTCGGTGGTGCCGGTGGATTCGGATGCTGCCCGTCAGTTGGGCGCCAAAGGCGATCAGGGCGTGGTTGTAGCCGAGGTTACACCGCGAACCCCCGCTCAGCGGGCCGGCATTCGCCCCGGAATGATCATCCTCAGCGTCAACCAGGTGTATGTCAATTCCGTGGGTGAGTTCAACGAGGCGCTCAAGGAAACCGAGCAAACCCGCAGCGCCCGTCTGCTGATCAAGACCGGCCGCATGGCGCAGTATGTGCTTTTGAAACTGGAAGACAAATAAGCAATATCTGATTCGGATTTATAAAAAGCTCCGTCAGGGATGGCGGGGCTTTTTTTATGGGGGAAGCACCACTTCCGTTACAGGCCGCGGGTGATGTGCGAGGTCAGCTTGTCGATGCGTCCGCGAAAATCCGGCTCCGTCTTATACATCTGTTCGACCTTGGCGCAGGCGTGAAGCACAGTGGAGTGATCCCGCCCGCCCAGATGTCCGCCGATTTCCTCAAGACTATGACGGGTCAGCGTGCGGGCCAGATACATGCAGACCTGCCGCGGCAGAGCGATGCTCTGGCTGCGTTTTTTACTTTGCAGGTCGGTGATGCGGATATCAAAGGCCTCCGCCACCGCCGCGATAATATCGCCCAGCGACAGCGTTTTGGCCGATTCGCTTTCCTGATAGCCCAGTGCCTGCTTGGCCAGTTCCAGTGAGACGTCTTTCTGCGCGGTGCGGGCCGTGGCATAAATCACCGTCAGCGCCCCCTCCAGTTCCCGGATATTGCTCTTGACATGCTCGGCAATCAGTTCGGCAACCCCGTCCGGCATCACCAGCCCGCGAAGACTGGCCTTCTTTTTGACGATGGCGATGCGGGTTTCGTAGCTGGGAGCGTCCAGCCGGGCGACAAGTCCCCACTTGAAACGGCTGATGAGGCGGTCTTCGAGGGCCTGTAAATCCGCCGGGGCACTGTCGGCGGTCAGTACAATTTGCCGCTGGTTATTATAGAGCGCATTGAAGGTATGAAAAAACTCTTCCTGACTCTGCTCGCGTTCCCGCAAAAACTGCACATCATCGATAATCAGCACGTCCACCGAGCGGTACAGGTTCTGGAAATCCGCCAGTTGTCCTTTTTCGATGGCGCTGATGAAACCGTTGACAAATGCCTCGCAACTGAGGAACTGTACCGACAATCCCGCCTTATTCCGCAGGCTTTCATGGCACACCGCATGCAGCAGATGGGTTTTGCCCAGGCCGGAGTTGCCGTATAAAAACAGGGGATTATAAATCGTCCCCGGATTCTGGCTGATGGCGATGCAGCTTGCATGGGCCAGCCGATTGCAGGGCCCGACCACGAAACTCTCGAAGGTATAATCCGGATGCAGCTTAACCCCGCTTTGCACCATGGCCGGAACCACCGCGGCAGTGCTGATGGGACGAAACTGCACACTGACCAGATGCCCCGTAATATTCTGTGCAGCCTGAGTAAACGTTGACAGGCACCGGTCCTGAAGATATTGCGCAGTCGCCGCGTCCGGGCAGCCGACATGCAGAACCCCGCCGTCAAATTCCTCCACGACGAGGTCGTCAAACCACGTGCGGATATTGACGGGGTCCAGGGTCTTGGCCCGTTCCAAAATCGCTTCAAATAACTGACTGGAATCCTGTGATTTTGCCAACTTCGCTATTCCATGCGTTTTAGGTCTGTTTTAGTACTTTCCAGCCGATTAAGTCAATCGGGAGAAACAATCTACTCACAGACTGCAACCCTGTCAAAAGAATTCCCTGCAGTCCAAAACTTGCGGCCGGGATGTGAAATTTTGTTGACAGAGAAGATGCCATATATTATTATATGACAAATTAGTCACATAGGAACACATAACATGGAAAAACAAATTATCTATGACAAGCAGGCCAATGTCGCCAAAGCTATTGCCCATCCGCTGCGGATGGCTATTCTGGATTATTTGCGGGATGGGCCGCAATGTGTCTGCGACATTGCCGACGCGGTCAAGTCCGAGCGATCCAACATCTCAAAGCATTTGTCGATTATGGTCGCGGCGGGAGTGCTGGAGTACCGCAAACAGGGCCTTCAGGTCATCTATAAGGTTCGCACGCCGTGTATCTTGCGGTTTGTGGATTGCCTGACCGAGGCGCTTAAGGAAAACGCCCTGCGGGAACAGAAACTACTGAATGTTATTTAATCATACTGGACATAACGGACATGAATTGGAATGAACATTGGAAGACGCTGGCGTGGATTGTCGGGATATTTCTGATCTGTTTTTATTTGCCCATCGGCACCCCGCGATTTGACAACGCCGTTATGGAATCTCTGCATCTGGTCAAGTGGTACGCCCAGGAGCATGTCCTGCTGTGCCTCGTGCCGGCATTTTTCATTGCCGGAGCGATATCCGTATTTGTCAGTCAGGCCTCGGTCATGAAATATCTTGGTGCCCGGGCCAATAAAATCCTCGCCTATGGTGTGGCGTCGGTATCCGGCACGATTCTGGCGGTCTGCTCCTGTACGATTCTGCCCCTGTTTGCAGGGATTTATCGCATGGGGGCGGGACTTGGTCCGGCCTCGGCCTTCCTGTACTCCGGCCCGGCCATCAATATCCTTGCCATCATCCTGACCGCTCGGATTCTCGGAATCGAACTGGGTATAGCCCGCGCCGTCGGTGCGATTCTCTTCAGCGTTATCATCGGCCTGCTGATGCACGTGATCTATCGCAAAGAAGAAATCGAAAAAGCCAACGGCCAGATGGCAATGCCTGAACCGGAGGTAAAACGTCCGCTGTGGCAGAATGCCCTGTTTTTTGCCGTCATGATTGGAGTTCTGGTGTTTGCCAACTGGGGGGCGCCCAACGACTTTATTTTCAAAACCACAGACGGCTCCACCTTCCATGCGGCGGTTTTAAAATCCCCAGAACACGGCGGTCCCTTAGCCAGCTCCTATAGGCTGAAACTACTCGATAGTACCACCCTGGGTCATGAGATAGAACTGGCGGCGGAAGATGTTGTTGAAAAAACGCCGGTTCCCGGCCTATGGACCACGATTTGGACTTATAAATGGGCAGTAACAGCCCTGTTTTCAGCCGCTCTTGGAATCATTCTCATACTTTGGTTCGGTATTGTCTGGTGGAAAGTCGCGATTACTGCCATTCCTGTGGCAGTTCTGGCTTTAATGCTGCCGATGCAGGGGATGATGGTGATGATTCCTTTTACAGCCGCCGTTATCGGCTTATCCTGGATGACCAGTACCGACAAAGGAGAGGCCGGCGAATGGTTTGCTTCGACATGGACTTTCGCTAAACAGATATTACCTTTGCTGTTTTTCGGCGTTTTGTTTGCCGGTGCGTTTCTCGGTCGGCCCGGCCATGAAGGCCTGATACCGAATCGGTGGGTCGAGTGGGCCGTCGGCGGCAATTCGCTGCGGGCCAATCTGCTGGCCTCAGTCGCCGGCGCTTTCATGTACTTTGCCACGCTGACCGAAGTCCCGATTTTGCAGGGATTAATTGGAAGCGGTATGGGCAAAGGCCCCGCCCTGGCGCTGCTGCTGGCAGGTCCGGCACTGAGCCTGCCCAGTATGCTGGTGATACGCTCGGTCATGGGAACGCAAAAAACAGTGATTTATGTGTCGCTGGTGATTGTGATGGCTACGATCAGCGGATTAATTTATGGAGCACTGTTTTGAGATTAATTTCAAAAATTGAATGAGGATATCAAGCAATGAAAAAAATACAGATTCTGGGTACCGGCTGCCCCAAATGCAAGCAGCTTGCCGAAATGGCTGAGGCCGCGGCCAAAGAACTCGGGCTGACATACGAACTGGAAAAAGTCACGCAGATTAACGACATCATGAAATTCGGCGTGATGATTACCCCGGCCCTGGTCGTCGATGGCCAGGTCAAGTCTGTGGGCAAAGTGCCGCCCCTGTCGGACATTAAATCCATGCTTCAGCAGCAATAGCTGTGATCGTTTGCCGCACATTGTGGAAACCGAAATAAATCGACAATCTTAATTCAATAATCGTCAATCAGAAAGGCAAGGTGTTTTATGGCAGAGCAGAATAGTCAGGTATGTACCGGCGGGCCGAAACTGATTTTTGCCTGTTCCGGCGCGGCGGATGTGGGTGCCGTTGCCGACCAGGCGGCGCGAAAACTGACCCGGGATGGGGCCGGCAAGATGTTTTGTCTGACCGGCATCGGCGGGCGGATAGACGGCATTATGAAAACGACGCAGGCCGCTTCGTCCATTCTGGCCATCGACGGCTGTCCCTTGAATTGTGTCAAGGCATGTCTTGAAAAGGCCGGATTTACCACTTTCAAGCATCTTCAGCTTGCCGACCTCGGTCTGGAAAAAGGCAAAAGCCCTGCAACAGAAGACAACATCAACAAGGCCTGCAGTGCGGCCATGCCGCTGCTGTAATCGACCTTATCGTTTGTATTGGAATTGTCGCAAAACAGTCTCGGAATCATAAATAAAGGAAGAACCATGAATCCGTATGCCAAGATGGGAATTGTTGTTGTGTTGATGGTGGCTGTGGGGGCCGTTGTGGTCCTGAAACGCGGCGGAGTACCCTGTTGTCCCCCGTCCACGGCGTCGCAGCCGGAAATTGCTCCTCCTTCTGCCGCTCCCGCAGCCGAAGGAGCCGCCCGCCAATACGAGCCTTCGACCCTGCCGCGGCTGGTTGATCTGGGCGCTGACAAATGCATCCCCTGCAAAATGATGGCCCCGATCCTTGAACAGCTCAAGACGGAGTATCAGGGCAAGCTGGAAGTGGTGTTCATCGATGTCTGGAAAAATCCCGATGCGGAAAAACCCTACAGCATCAACCTTATTCCAACGCAGATATTCATCGCCCCAACCGGCGCAGAACTGTTCCGCCACGAAGGATTTTTCTCCAAAGAAGACATCCTGGCCAAGTGGAAAGAACTCGGCTTCGATTTTGCCGGAACCGCTGCACCCCAGTTTTCACGCCTGGAGCCGGCCTCGCCGGACACCCGCCCCAAAGACCAGATTTGCTACATGTGCGAAAAGGATATCGCTGCCAAAACGCTGGTCATGGTCAAGACCGACAAAGGCGATGTCCGGCTGTGCGGCCCGCATTGCTATTTCATCATGTATTCCTGCCTGACCGAAGACAAGACTGATTTCGAAAAGAAAGTCACCGTCGCTGATTTTACATCCGGCCGGATGCTGCCGCTGTCGGACGCAGTCTATCTGCAGGGCGTTGATGCCGCAGGTCGTCCGATCCTTCAGGCCTATGCCGATACCGCCGCCGCCAAACAGGCCCAGCAGGCCGCCGGCGGAAACATCCTGACTTTGGCCGCACTCCAGACAAATGAATTATCCCACCGCTGCGGCTTTTGTGACCGGGCCTGCTACCCGCAGGATGCCGCCGAAGTCCGCCTCGAAGGCGTTCAGACCTGGGGATGCTGTTCGCATTGTGCCCTCGGTGTCGCGGCCCGCACCGGCAAGGATATCGAAGTCCACGAAAAAGACCGTCTCACCGGCGAGCCGATTGTCGTCAAGACCCTCAACGGCAGCATTGCCTCACTGGAACCGTCCACCGCCGTGGCATGGTTTGGCCAGCGCAAGAAACCGGACGGCACCTGGACCTCGGCCGGCTGTTTCCATCAGGGATTTTTCGTCAATGCCGACAATCTCAAAAAATGGGTCGAAAAAAATCCACATGAGACCGGCAAGCTGATTACCATACATCAGGCCCTGGCCGACAAAATGAAACTGTCGCCCGAACAAATCCAGAAGGCCTGTAAAATCGGCGAATGCACCCCGAAATAATTTAATGGTGTTTTTTTCCAGGAATTTTCACACACGACATTATATTGATAAGGACTCAGATGAGACGTTATTTAAAAGGAATACTAAAATCACTGGTCATCATTATTGTTGCCGGTGCGGTCGCTTATAGACTTTTCTTTTCCCCCATTCCCGTTAAAACCGTCAAGGTTGCCCAGGACAGTATTGTTGCCGAAGCGATGGGTACAGGGACGCTGGAGGCCCATATTCGTGCCGCAATCAGCCCGAAAATTTCCGGACGAATCGCCCGGATTCACGTGGACCAGGGTGATCGGGTCAGCAAAGGGCAGATTCTTGTCACGCTGGATGACGAGGATATCCTCCAGCAGGTGGAAATGGCCAAAGCGGAACTGGCCCTTGCCCAGGCGGGGGTGGAACGGGCCCAGGCCCAAATCAATCGAACGGAAGCGATCACCAAAAACGCTCGAGTCACGTATTCCCGTTATTCCAAGCTGACGGATTCACAGGCCGTCAGCGTCAAAGATATCGATAAAGCCAGAGAGGAAATGGAGGTGTCGGAAGCAGAACTGCACCGTGAGCAAACTTCCAAAATCGAAGCCGAAAAACAGGTCGCCAGGGCTCAGGCCGCAGTGCAATATTATCAGGAACGGCTGGCGGATACCCAAATAGAGGCGCCATTTGACGGCCTGATTCTCAGCCGGACGCGTGATCCCGGTGATATTGCTGTCCCCGGATCCATCGTGTTGGATATGGTCTATCTGGATCCCCTGTGGATTTCCGCCTGGGTGGACGAGACCCTGCTGGGCAAGCTCAAACTCGGTCAGCCGTGCCGGATTATTTTCCGTTCCGACCCCGATTCGCAATTGCGCGGCGCCGTGGCACGCATTTCACCGCAAGCCGACCGCGAAACACGGGAAGTCCAGGTGGATGTGACCGTGGATCAATTGCCCGACACCTGGGCGATTGGCCAGCGCGCAGAGGTGTTTATAGAGCTTGACCGCAGGGAAAACACGCAAATTGTCCCGCAGGAGACCATGGTTTGGCGGCAGGACCGGCCCGGTGTGTTTTATGTCGAAGGCAAAAAAGCGCGATGGACTCAGGTGCAGTTGGGCTTGCAGGGACAGGGCAAAGTCGAAGTTGTGCAGGGCCTGCAGACAGGACAGGACATCATTGTGCCCGGCCTTAAATTGCCGCGCGAGGGACGGGCTGTAAGGATTGAACCATGAATTTAGCCATTAAAGACATACGCCATAATTTTGGGCGATTTGTCCTGACTTCGCTGGGTATCGGGATGCTGCTGATGCTGGTGATGGGGATGGGCGGTATTTATCGCGGACTGGTTCAGGACGCAACACTGATTGTGGATCGTATTGATGCGGATCTGTGGGTCGTCCAAAAAAACACACGCGGGCCCTTTGCGGAGATTTCACGCATCCCCCGCACGCTTGAAGACCGGATTGCTGCGGTTCCCGGGGTCCAGTCGTCGTATGCATTTATCTCCCATACTGTGCAGCGCAGTTTCAACAATAAACCGCTTCGCCTGACGATTCAGGGATTGTCCTGGCCTGCAGATCGGGGACACTGGTTTCCGATTATTGCCGGTCGGGGTCTGGAGCAGGCTCATTATGAAATGGTTGCCGATAAATCCTCGGGCCTGCAGCCCGGCGACAGGATTCCGCTGGCCAAAGAGATATTCACCGTCGTCGGTCTGACGGAGGGGATGACCTCCGCTGCCGGTGATTCCATGGCGTTTATGACCTTGCTGGATGCCCAGGCGGTGCAATTTGATCTGCCGCCCGAGGCGATTCGCATCGAGCGCACGGCCCGTGTCAATCGGCTCTCCGATCATGAACTGGGACGCACTCAGCCGCAGATGCAGGACCATGCCGCAGGCCCCGGAGCTCAGATTCCCGCCCTCGGCACCTCGATGGTCAGCGCCGTGCTGGTTCAGGTGCTTCCGGGTTTCAGTGCGGATGCCGTGGCAAAACAAATTGAGGCCTGGCCCGATGTCTCGGTCTATACCCAGAACGGCCAGAAAGAACTGCTCCTGCGGGGCAGTGTAGACCGGGCCAGAAGACAGCTGGGATTGTTTCGTGTCCTGTTGATCATCGTCTCCGGGATTATCATGGCACTGATTCTCTATACGCTTACCCTGGACAAGCTGCATGATATCGCCATGCTCAAGCTCATTGGCGCCGCCAACACCGTTATCTTTCGGCTGATTATGGAACAGGCAATGCTGCTGGGGGTGATTGGTTTTGGCCTCGCCCATATTCTGGGTCAGTGGGCCTTTCCTCATTTTCCCCGCAGGGTGCTCCTGCTCCAGGAGGATTTAATTGTGCTGGCAGGCATCGTGGTTGTGATTTCAGTGCTCTCCAGCCTGCTGGGCATCCATCGTGCCCTGCGGACCGAGCCTAACGAGGTGCTGTCATGAAGCCGAAATCTGATAACAAAATGGCATTACAGGCCGAAGGATTGACCAAAATCTACGGCAGCGGCAACACCGAAGTGGTTGCGGTACGCAATGCCGCCATGCAGGTTCACCGCGGCGAGATTGTGGCTTTACTGGGTCCCAGCGGTGCCGGAAAATCCACCCTGTTGACCTTGTTGGGGCTGATTCAAACGCCCAACGTCGGCACAATCAGGATTGCAGACAAAACGGTCTTTGATCATCATGCTCTGACAGTCAACGTCCGTTCGTTTCGCCGTCGCTATCTGGGCTTTGTGTTTCAAAAAGCCAACTTAATCCCTTTTCTGACCGCTGCTGAAAACGTGCAGCTGGCCATGGAAATCAATCATACTCCGCCTCGCCAGGCACGGCAAAGAACCTTGGAATTGCTGGAGTATCTGGATGTCGCGGATCGAGCCGACTATTTGCCGGCCAAGCTGTCGGGCGGACAGCAGCAGCGGGTCGCCGTGGCCCGGGCCCTGGCCAATAGCCCCACCCTCCTGCTGGCCGATGAGCCGACGGCGGCCCTGGACAGCGTACGCGGCAGGCAGGTGATGGAATTGTTCCGCAGGGTAGCCCACGAACACGATTCCGGAGTGATTGTCGTAACCCATGACCATCGGTCTCTGGATGTCTTTGATCGCATTCTGGAAATGGAAGACGGTGTGTTGAAAGAACACCCGACGGGGACTAAGAAATGAAACACTTGTCTATCCACGGTGGTGATTCATGATGCAGGAGCTGTTTATTCAAATCAGTCGGGCTCTGGAAGGGGCGTGGTTTATCGCGCTGCCCGCATCGTTTATCTGGGGCATCCTCAGCGTCATCCTCAGCCCCTGCCATCTGGCCAGCATCCCGTTGATCGTCGGGTTCATTAACGGCCAGGGACGGATGCCGACCCGCCGGGCCTTCTGGATTTCCACGCTGTTTGCCCTTGGAATCTTAATCACCATCGGCGCCATCGGTGCCATCACCCACGCCGCCGGGCGAATGATGGGCGATATCGGCGGCTGGGGCAATTACCTCGTCGCGGCGATTTTCTTTCTGGTCGGCCTGCACCTGCTGGATGTCATCCCCGCCCCCTGGTCCGGCCCCGGCCAGGTCGGCATGCACCGCAAAGGCCTTCTGGCCGCATGGATGCTCGGGCTGATCTTCGGCATCGCGCTGGGGCCCTGCACCTTCGCCTACATGGCCCCGATTCTGGCCATCACCTTCAAGCTGGCCGCCGGCTCGGTCTCCTCCTATGGCATCCTGCTGATGGCCGTCTATGGCATCGGCCACTGTTCGGTCATCGTCCTGGCCGGCACCTATACCGAACTGGTCCAGCGCTATATGAACTGGAACGAACAGTCCAGAGGCTCAGCCATCCTCAAGAAAATCTGCGGCGTGCTGGTCCTGCTGGGCGGATTATACATGATTTATACGGCGTCCTGATACGCTATCGAAATCTATATCAATAAGGAGAGATTTTATGGACAGAAGAAACTTTGTATCGCAGGGAATCACTGCGGTTGCAGGTCTTTCGCTCGGGGCGATGGCTGCCGAAAATGAACCGGAATCCAAAATCATCATTCTCGGTGTAAGCTGCAGTCCCCGCAAGGGCAAAACTACCGCCACGTCGGTCAAGATTGCCCTCGAAGCCGCTCAGGCCGTCAGCCCTCGCATTGAAACGCAGCTCATCGATCTGGCCGACATGAAACTCTCCGGCTGGAAAGGCGGCGCCAAGCCGGACGCTCCGCAAATTCCCTTTGATGATTACGAAGTGAATGTGGAACCCTATTTCATGTCCCCCAACCTGGGCGGCCTGATTATCGGTTCACCGGTTTATTTCCGCACTATGAGCGCCGTGTGCAAGGCTTTTCTCGAACGCCTCTACACGGTTCGAACGCCCGTCATGCGATTGGCCGACAAGCCCGTCGGTGCTCTGGCCGTCGGGTCTTTCCGCAATGGCGGACAGGAGCTGGTCATCGAACAGATTCTCTCGGCAATGCTCTGCTATGAGCCGTTCATCGTCGGCGGAAAACCCAGTGCTCATCAGGGGGCAACGCTGTGGAATAATTACAATGATGACATCACCAAAGATGAATTCGGGGTGGATACCGCCAAAAAACTGGGCATTCGCATAGCGGAAGCCGCCCTGAAAAACGCGGGCCGCTGACACGGGGCGTCTGCTGTTCTGCTCCGGATGACGCCAAAATACTTGACACGCTCTGCTGCTTCTGTCAAAATAACTGCAGGAAATGGAATGAGCTTAATTACAGGAGCGTGTAATGTCGCATTCGGTACTGGATTGCAAAAAAGTCCTCGACACCATCGTTCGTTTGCAGATGCGGATTGAAGATCGTTTTCCGGGCAGCGGCCTGGGGCAGGTCTGCGGGGAACTGATCGAAATTGCCCGGCAGACCGACCAGACCATCCGGCTCATCCAGCAGCCCAGCTACAAGTACCGCATCCTTGTTTTTGCGGTGGTGTTCATATTGGTTGTGATTGCCGGCCTCGGATGGACCCAGCGCAAAGTCAGTCAGGACGACACCGTCCTGGTCAATATGGTTCAGGTCCTCGAAGGCACAATCAATATCCTGTTTCTCATCGGCGGCGCCATCCTGTTTCTGGTGTCGATAGAAAACCGGCTCAAGCGGCAAAAGGTCATTCAGGCCGTCAACATCCTGCGATGCCTGGCCCATGTCGTCGATTCACACCAGTTGACCAAGGACCCCTGTTTTGCAGACACTTCGGTTCTTCGTACGGCCCATTCCCCCGAACGGACCCTGAACAGTTTTCAGGTCTGCCGCTATCTGGATTACTGCTCGGAAATGCTCTCGCTGGTCAGCAAGGTCGCCTTTCTCTATGTGCAGGATTACCATGACCCCGTCGCCACCGAGGCCGTCAACGACCTCGAAGACCTCACCAATGGCCTGAGCACCAAAATCTGGCAGAAAATCATCACCGTTAAAAGCATCCCCGGCCTGCAGTCCGACACCCCCCAGGACCTGCTGTAATGGAGCAGAATAGATGCCGATTCACTTCTTTTTCTTTTCAGACTGGGTCAGGTACAGCAAAATCAGTAAATTCAGCAGGAAGCTGGCGGCTTTTATGATCGGGGTACAATAGGTGGAATACCGGAGTGCATCGGGAAGCTGATTCGTTAGAAACGCTGCCAGGGTCATCCACGGCTGCAGGATAACAAGGTGTAATACATACAGTGCGCAAACCGTAGCCCGTGTCCATACTAAAAACTCAAGAGACAAATAAATAAAAATATATCCAAAAACAAGATACTGCCGTTTTCGGGACCACGTTTTGATATCTTTGATGCTCATGCCAATCCTGCTGAAAATTGAGTCCAATCTGTCCGGCTATCGCCGGGCGCCGGCCCGGTGTCAAAACGCCACGCCTCCCGATCCCGGATAGGGTCAAACCTGACTTTCAAACTTAAAATTCCTCCCAATACTGTTTTAAAGCAGCCTGAGGTGTAAGTTCAGGTTTCCAATATTGAATATCTTCCAGATGTGTTACATCAAGATACCCTAAAAACAATCTAATCACATGTTTTTGGGGTAATGAAAATAGATCATATTTTTCTCTTCGTCTCCCGGCCAATTCGTTTCGCAGTTCATCAGAAAACTCAGGAATTAAGAAGTCTCCCTTGAGAATAAGACTTTCGACAAGATCCTCGACAGCGCATTTATCATAATATCTTATGGCAATCATCATATAACCGGGTAAATAATAACGGTAGGCAACCGATGTTAAGTCTGAAAGCCACGGCCAGGAATAGAAATCTGTTTCACTGGAATAGCAATGAGCCGCCAGATCAATCCATTTTACACCGCGCAATCCTGCCGTGAGATTGCCGAAATACTCCGCCTCTGCCATTCCTGCAAGAAGAATATCTTCATCTTTGGGGCAAGGGACATCCTTAAAAGCTTCCTTTATTTCATTGAGCAGATAATCAAGGGATATTCTGTTATTCTTATCCATATTTCTCCCGACCCGTCAGGGTCCAACCTGAATATCGCCGGGCGCCGGCCCGGTGTCAAAACGCCGCAATCTCCCCCCGATTCCGAATGGGGTCGAACCTCAACGTTATACCCTTTTCTGAAAGATCACAATATCAAACTCCTGCTCGAACTTCCGACCGGCCGACCGGATGCGTCCCGCTTCCGAAAAGCCGTTTTGCTGATGAAACCGGAGACTGGCTTCATTTTGTGAGGAAACGCTGGCAACCAGATTATCAATTCCCATCTTGCGAGCCTCCTCGGTCATCTTTTCGAGCAGCATCCTGCCCAGTCCCTGCCGCGTACAGTCCGGCGTGATGAAATACGACAGCTCCGCCGTTCGTTTGACCGCATCCCCCGGATGAAAAGGCTTGAGCAGCCCAAATCCCACCGCCTGTCCGGACTCATCCTCCAGCGCCAGCGCCGGATACCCCCGGCACGCCTGCAGTAAGGCATCAAAGCATCCATGCGGCAGACACGTCGTAAAAAAGGCCGAAAAACTGTTTTGGATGTAATAGTTGAAAATATCCATCACGGATGTTTTATGATCCGGCCCCAAAGGCCGTAATTGATATTTCATTTAATACCCTTTCGAAACTCAATGTCTTGACGTTTTTTGACACCGCCAACAGCAAAACAGGTCCAAATTGACAGAATAAAAAGGGGACAATCGATTGAAACAAATGACTGGCTGAGAAATGATGACACAACATCCCCCTCGTTTCTGGGCAGAAAAGTCCTGCCAGATTCATCCCGCTCCTTATAAACTTGTTATATCACGTTGACTTAAAACGACTTATCGTATTGTGGAGCCATCCGTAAACCGGACGGCGGCAATCCTGTTTCAGCAGGCCATCGCATGCAGCCGATGGTCGCGGATTTCCTGGGCAACCTTAAAACCAGCGTCCAGGGTCTTTGAAAAATCAGGATCGAGGGCATCCGTAATGTGGTGTACCGCAAGGAAACTCTCGGCCAGCGTGGTGGCATTCACAAAGCCATCCCGACGCACTTTTTGATGCATCCATTGAATAATCTGTTCTTCTGTCATAGTTTGTTTCTCCAGCCAGGCACTCCGCCGGGACGTAACGCTATCCCGGATGGTACGGTGTTAGATTTAGATCTGAGCGGAATATAGCCTGGAATTTTATGAACTTTAACATTATATCGGCAATCGGGGCAAAAATATACACTTTTTTGATAAAATAGGGCAACTCCGGGCCGAAACTGCTCTATCAGGATTAAAAATGCGGTTTTTTTTAATTTTGTCCGATAAAAATTGAAGAAATCATAAAGTTTTGGTCGATGACTCCGATAATATACTGTAAATAGTATCAGTATTGATAATCAGGAATGTGAACCGAAGCGCCTGACAGGATAGCCGGGATAAATAAATTTATAAAAAAACCGGCGCGACGGCAAATTCGGTAAAAAAAGTTTCAAGGATGAAACCGGGGGGTCGCAAGGAAGTGCCTATGAGAGCCATAGCTGTCATTAACCAAAAAGGCGGAGTTGGCAAGACAACGATTTCGATAAATCTGGCCAGTGCCATGGCCAATCGTGGTTATCGGACATTGCTGGTGGATATGGATCCCCAGTCGCATTGTGCCGTCGGGCTGGCGGTGCCGGAAGAACAGATCGAACACAGCATGTTCGATGTCATGATCGGCCAGGCCCGCGGTGAGCCGCTTCGCATTACCGAAATTCTCTGGAAAATCTCCGAGCGGTTTGAACTGGCCCCGTCCACCATCGACCTGGCCACCTTTGAAACCCAGACCACCGGCCAGCCGGACCGGGAAAACGCCCTCCGCAACATCTTGGCCCAGATTCGCAACGAATTCGACTATGTCATTATCGACTGCCCGCCGTCGGTGGGGCTGTTGACTTTCAATGCCCTCCGCGCCGCGACCGATGTCGTCGTCCCCGTGGAAATGGGCTATTTCTCCCTGCACGGCCTCAGCAAACAGTTGGATACGCTCAATGCCCTGTCCCAGCAGTGCCCCGAACGGGTCAATGTAATGGTCCTGGCCAGCATGTACGATATCCGCACCAAGATGGCCCGTGAAATCCTGGCCGAACTCCGCAAGCACTTCAGCAGCCGGATGTTCAAGACCGTCATCAACTTCAATACCAAGCTCAAGGAAGCCGCCAGCCTCGGCCAGCCGATCAGCGAATACGACCCGGCCAGCAAAGGCTTCAAGGACTTCCTGGCCCTGGCCGATGAACTGGTCGGTTCCGATACCCAGACCCACAAGGCCGAACTGGTCAACACCCTCCAGACCCGCCTGAAATCCATCAGCGCCAGTGCCGATGAACTGCTGGCCTCGATTAAAGAGCCCAAGATGTCCATTGAGCCCGAACAGCCCAGGACCACGCTCGAACAGAAGCTGGCCGATTTCTACGGCGCCCGCCAGGTCAACGGCTCGGTGGTCTTCTCGGCCCTGTATCCCCGGGCTCAGGCCGTCCACATCGCCGGCGACTTCAACGGCTGGAAACCCGAACAGACCCCGCTGGAAAAAGTCGGCGACAACGGCAACTGGCAGATTAAAATGCCGCTGGACAAGGGCACCTATCGCTATCGCCTGGTCGTCGACGGCCAGTGGCAGCAGGATCCCTACAACGAAATGACCGAAATGAACCCCTTCGGCGACTTCAACTCGATCCTCAACGTCCAGTAGAAGCTATTACGAATATAAAACCCTAAAACGGCGACGCCTCCGGTCGCCGTTTTTTTTGCGCCTATCGGATAAAGTTTGTAAAGATCGTGTCTTCCCGTTCGGGCAATGCAATCCCCGCTTTCATGCCGGCCTCTTTGCATTTCAAAAACCAGGCCATATTCCTGCCCAGCACCCGCATAATCTGCATCCCCTCCAGGTCCTGTTTGACATCCTCGGGAGTAAAGCCATGCACCATATTCCAGTATCGCGACGAGATCACCGGCATCTGGGAGATGGTAAAATATTTGTTAAGCTGGTCGAATGTCGCCGTCGTTCCCGCCCGTCGGGCGCTGACCACCGCGGCGGCCGGCTTCAAATAAAAACATTGCCTGCCGGATAAGGCGTTGGCAAAAAACACGCGATCCATAAAACAGGTCAATGCCCCCGCCGCAGAGGCATAATACACCGGCGACCCGAACACAAACCCGTCGGCGTCTTTGGCGATATCCAGAAATTCATTGACCTTATCCGAAAAAACGCAGCGTCCCAGCTCCTGGCACTTCCGGCAGGCAATGCATCCGGACAACGGCTTTGTCCCAATGTGAAAAAAATCGGTCTCAATCCCCTCGGCATTGAGCATCCTGCCCACCTCCTCCAGCGCCGTATACGTACACCCGTTTTTATTGGGACTTCCGTTGATTAATATGACCTTCATGGCTATCTCCTGACTGAAAAATAAATACTTTTCTGTTGTAATCCACGTACAGGACATATAAGACTCAGATGTCCTATCCCGCAACCTGGTTATACACGGCATTAATTAGAGCGGAGCGCACGACCACAAAATATATTTCCCATCAATATAAGCTGCTATGGTCGGCGCATTTCGATATTTTGAACTGAAGACAGCATTGCCTCCATCTTTTCTGTAAATCAGAATCAGGCTTTTTCCATATTCCACAATGTATTCATCGGGGTTGTAGCTCTGGAAATGATAACCACCGCTGGTGCACAAGGATGAGAAATTCTCCTTGAATGCTTGAATCCATTCTGACGAGTAATTCTTCTCTGCATAAGGCAGCCAGTATCGCGGCCCTTCAATAATTAAAGATGCCGCATCGTCAAAACGCCTATTCTCTGATAACGAAATAATAGACTTCACTAATTCCAACGGCAAGGAATCGTCCCGATTTGTTATTGCTGACAGTTGGTTTTCAGGCTTATAAACAGGATACACATGTTTAATCTCTGCTGAAAAAGTATATTCAAAGCTATTATTTTGTTCGTTAAAACCGTGTTGGAAATATTTTCTCTCTTTTACAGTTAAAGCCGAAGTGCCAATAGTTGCCATAACTTCTATATGCTGAGCCCCTTCGGACCGTATCTTTACAACATTTTCTCCCGGCCTGATAAACGGATTAATCACAAGAATACACGTCTCTAAGGTGCTGTGAATCGGATTGTCATTAATATAAATAGTCACCCTGTGATTAAGTTTTTCGTGCAAATCATAAGGAATGGTTCCGCCCTGATCTATTTCTTTATTGCCAATCATGATGGAATAAATATCAACGGCACCGGGCTGGGTGTCTGTTGGTTTTTTGCATCCAAAAAGTACTACCAACGCCAGAGCAAATAAGCACCGGTTCAATCCATTCATACAGCCAGATACTGCTTGTTTGCCTAAAACTCGGAAGATTCTATTGTCCTTCATTGTTTGCATCCCTATCCATACTTGTTCTGATTCCATCAGGCCCTCAGACTCCCTCAGCCCAATAGTGCTGTATTCAATTCCAAGCCTTTACTATCCGCCCGGCCAGTGCTTGTCAAGCGATTTTCAATATCCAAATTCAGAACCATAAAACACACACCCTTCACAAATCAAGTATATCGGACAGGAAAAGTCCAAGACAATGCCTTAAACCTCCCCCCAATCGAATTCCTGCCCGTTCTTTCCTTGATTTTACGGCCCGGTTTTGTATAATCGCCTGCCAATCAAGGAATTCTTATAACAAGACGCATCAAGTCTGGAAAGGTTTAATTATGGCAAATGCGATAGTCAGTCAGTCTGGCGGCCCGACCGGGGTTATCAACGCCTCGTTGGTCGGCGTCATCGAAGAAGCCTGCAAATGCAAGGATATCACCAACCTCTACGGTGCGATTCATGCGGTTGCCGGCATCAAAAAAGAACACTTTATCGACCTCAAAAAGCTGTCGATCGACACCCTCGAATGCGTGGCCGGCTCGCCGTCCTCGGCGCTGGGTTCCAGCCGCGACAAGCCCGACGAGGCCTACTGTGCTCAGGTTCTGGAAGTCTTCAAGAAGCGCGACATCCGCTATTTCTTCTACATCGGCGGCAACGACAGCGCCAACACCTGCTACATCATCAACAACATGGCCGAAAAATGCGGCTATGACCTCAGGGCCTTCCACGTCCCCAAGACCATCGACAACGACCTCCGCGTCACCGACCACTGCCCCGGCTACGGCACCGCCGCCAAATTTGTGGCCTGTGCCGTCATGGGCGACGACCTCGACAACCGGGCTTTGCCGGGCGTCAAGATCGACGTCATCATGGGACGTCATGCCGGCTTCCTGACCGGCGCCGCAGCCCTGGCCAAAACCCGCGAAGACGACGGCCCGCATTTGATTTACATCCCCGAACGGCCGGTCACGATGGAAAAATTCCTCGCCGACGTCGAAGGTGTCTATAAGAAACTCGGCCGCTGCGTCATCGCCGTCAGCGAAGGCATAGGCGATGTGGACCATGTTACATGGGCCGAAAAACTGGCCGCCAACGCCGAACGTGATGCCCACGGCAACGTGCAGCTTTCCGGCACCGGCGCCCTGGCCGACTTCCTGGCCGGCCAGATCAAAGGCAAACTCGGCATCAAGCGCGTCCGGGCCGATACCTTCGGCTACCTGCAGCGCAGCTTCGCCGGCCTCCAGTCGGAAACCGACGTCAAGGAAGCCCGCGAATGCGGCCGCAAAGCCGTTCAGTACGCCATGAAGGAAGATAACGGCTCGGTAGCGATGAAACGCACCGGCTCCGGCGCCAAATACGGCGTGGAATACTTCCGCACCAACCTGTCCGAAGTCGCCGAAAAGACCAAATCCGTCCCCGATGAATTCATCAACAAGGATGGCAACGGCATGACTGCGGCCTTCGTCGAATACGCCGCTCCGCTGTGCGGCACGCTGCCCAGAACCGAATTCCTCGGCGGCTATCCGAAAGTCTAAATCCTGCCCCGGCAGCTTTAACTTCCATCAAACACAAAAGCCCGACGGTTCACCCCGCCGGGCTTTTTTCTTGTACTTCTGTCTGCTCATTCAATCGGCTCTGTAGAAAACAACCTGTCATTCTAACCCGAAGAGATCATAAATAGCGGCCTTTGTGATTGTATCATCAGCCTAATTGCTGTCGAAAACAGATCATTATTTTGACCCCGGAGGGCTCCTAAGTTTCATAGCCGGAGGCGTAAGCCTCCGGACAGGCAAGAAAAAATAAAGCCCCGAAGGGGCGAAAGAAAATAGCCGGGCGTGGAAACGCCCGGAAAGCAATCTGGCTTTTCTCAAAGCCCCAGCGGGGCGACACAAAGCGGCCTTTCTATAACCCTCACCGAATCTCAATCGACCGAATCCGGACCCACTCGTCCGCCCCGGCCGTATGAAACGGATCCAGCCGCAGTCCCGTAATCACACCCTGATACCCCGCATGGGTTCCAATATCCAGTGTATAGGTCGCAAACGACTCATCGGCGGCAATAGAAAAACTCAAGCTGTTTTTCTCACTGAACGCATTGCCCGCCGTCTTCCAGAACACCTGGGCCTGATATGTTTTGGCCCCTTCGTTTTTCTTTCCCGCCGCGGTAATCACCAGCTTATGCCCCGGCTCCGCCCGCCAGAACGCCTCCGGGCTGTAAAGCTGAACATCGCTGCCGTCGGCGTGAATCTCCAGATACCCCTGAATCGGCCAGCCCGCATCCCGGGCATTCGTATAAATCCAGTGCTGCCGGTCCTGCGTAAAATCATATCGCGGCAGCGTCGCTTTGTCGGCATGGGCATAAATGTACTTTCGAATATTACTCAGCGAATCGACAATCAGAACATAACGGTACTCATAGACGATATTCCAGTCCAGCATCTCCCGATGAATCGGCGAGATATACCCGGTCGGCGCATCCTTGGGCCCGCCTTTGCCCGGCTGCCCGCAGGCGAATCCGCCGATAAACCGGTACACGCCTGGATGCCACACCCCCAGCCCGAAATCGCCGTCATTGACTAACGCCGCCCAGTTCTCCGTCGCGTTCCACGGGTCCGCCCAAATCCCGCTGGCGCCGGGTTTCTTGGGTATCTCAACCAGCGCACCTCCGGTATAGGGTTTGTCGCCCGTATAGGTCATCAGCTTGTGATACGGCCCATTGGTATAAACCGCCGGCAATTCCTGATCTCTGGCGCCATACCAGGTCTTGTCGGGACGTACGTTATTCAATCGACTGGTCACCTGCACCGCCCGGCCATCCAGCCGGTAGATGCATTCAAACGTGCATTCCCCCGGCGCGTTTTCCAGCGGCCAGATCATCGGGATGCACTGGACATAAATCGTCTTGCCGTCGTTGGTATGCGTAATCACTTTGGAGCGGTGGCCGAAGCAGTCCCCCGACTGAATCGGATTCCACCCCAGTCCCTGCCAGTGAGGCTGGATTTTCTTGCCCGCAGGGATAAACGGATTCGGCCCGGAATAAAACGACATCTGCACCTGCCGTCCCCAGTCATAGCTGTTGATCAGATTCTCGCCGGTCTTCGCATCGGCCAGATACGTTACCGCCCCGCCGAGATTCAAATCCACGCCCAGTTTAATCTGCCCGTTATCCAGCCAGCTCATCTGTTCGGCAGTGTCCTGCTGCTGGGCAAGACATACCGCCGACGCCATCAGGATACCGCAGCACAGAACCATTATCTTCAAAGACTGCATCCGATTAATCTCCCGAAATAATCCCGATTTCACCCGCCGAGGCCCACGCCCCGCCGTTGATTTCACGAATCGAAACAAACCGCAGATACTTCGCTTTCACCGGCGCTGCAAACAGCACCCGATGCTCGGTCATATTCTGCTTGATGTCGCCAAAGCTGCCTTTGCCGGCCAGAGTCCAGCTCTTGCCGTCTTGGCTCGTATAAAATTCACACTCCTGAACCGTGCCATTGGCCCCATTGGAGCGCGGGGTATAGGTTGCCCCCTTGAGCGTACAGGTTTTGCCCAGGTCGATATCCAGTGTATGCGGATGCGAGGGCGTGTTGTCCCCGTATGCCGTGTGCCACAGCGTTTCGGGATTATCGTCAATCGCATTGACGGCTTCTTCCCCGGCCTGATGGCTGCTGAAGGACAATATCGTCCAGCCCCGCTTGCTGGGGCCAAAGACCGCTTCACTGACCGGCCCGCTCCGGCCTTTCCATACCGCAACCGCCCGTACCGTGCCGCCCTGCGGATAATCAAATGCCTGCTGATACCGCTGCGATGTTTCAGTCGGCGTGCTGCCGTCAAGGGTATAAAACACCGCCGTTGAGGATGGATGACATACGATGCTGACCTGCCCGAGCTTGTCGCGGCGAATCTGCGGCCGCAGCAGACCGGTCTTCTCCAGCGGACAGTAATTGACATCCAGCCGGCTCAGCCGCTGGGCATGCGTCATCATCCGCTCAATGAACTGGTCATAATTCCGTGCCTGTTTGGGCGACCACACCACCTCCGCCAGCGCCGATGCACGCGGAAAGGCCATATATTCAGCATGTTTTGGATTGGGGACATATTCGGCCCAGATCTGCCCCTGAGCACCCAGAATATGCTTGGCCTGCTGGCCGCTCAGCACCGCCGGGATAGGGTCATAGCTGTACACTTTTTCCAGTGGCAGAAATCCGCCAATGGCCAGTGGTTCAGTTTTGGGATCGGCCTGATAATAGTCAAAGTACAGATGGCTGTTGGATGCCATCACCACATCATGCCCCGATTTGGCCGCAGCAATCCCTCCGGCCTCGCCGCGCCAGCTCATCACCGTCGCCCCCGGCGCCAGTCCGCCTTCAAGAATTTCGTCCCATCCGATGATTCGACGGCCATGCTGCGTAACAAACGTATCGATACGCTTGATAAACCAGCTTTGCAGTTCTTCCTCGTTTTTGAGCCCCAGCTCTTTGATCTTGGCCTGAGCGTAGGCATTTTCCTTCCACTGCTTCTTGGGCACCTCGTCGCCGCCAATATGGATATACGGCGAATCAAACAACTCCATCACTTCCAGCAGCACATCCTGCAGAAACGTAACCGTCACTTCATTGACATTAAAGACATTTTCATTCACGCCCCAGGTCGTCATAACCTTCAGCGGTTTGTCCGTACAGCCCAGTTCCGGGTAAGCCGCAATCGCCGCCTGGGAATGTCCGGGCATCTCAATTTCCGGAACGATATTGACATGCCGCTGTTTGGCATACGCGACAATTTCCCGCACCTGCTGCTGCGTGTAGAAGCCGCCGTGACGAACCCCATCATACTGATTTCCGCTGCGTCCGGCATGGCCGACAATTGTTTCATCCCGCCAGGCCCCGATTTCCGTCAGCTTTGGATATTTTTTGATTTCGATTCGCCAGCCCTGATCTTCGGTCAGATGCCAGTGAAACGTATTCATCTTGTGCATCGCAAGCAGGTCAATATATTTCTTGACAAACTCCGCCGGCATAAAATACCGTGCCACATCCAGGTGCATCCCGCGCCACACAAACCGCGGATAGTCCTCAATCTCCACACACGGCACCGTCCAGGCAATCCCGCTTTGCTTGTCAACCGCATAAATCGCCTCCGGCAGAAGCTGCCGCAGGGTCTGGATGCCGTAAAACACACCGGCCTTGGCCGGCGCGTCGATGACAATCCCGTCGGGTTTGACCGTCAGCCGATAGCCTTCCTTGCCCAGCCGTTCCAGCGACGCATCCAGCTTCAGACGAATCGCATTGCCCGCCGCAGCCGATTGAATCGTGAATGGAAATCCCGTTGCCGGCCGAAGAGCTTCCGCCAACTGCCCTGCCTTGTCCTGCAGTTCCGCATCGGCGACAATCACCGTATCCGCCGACAGCGCAAACTGCCCTTGATTGACCTGCATCGATACCGGCTGCGGGATAACGCTGATTCCCTCAGCCGCCTGTAATTGGGATAATGTCAATACCATAACCGCCGCCGCCCAAAACCCTGTTCTTTGTCTCATAATCCACTCCGTTTATCCTGAATTTATGTAGTAGTTGTGCTTTAAATGCTTCGGTCTTTTGTTGGCTTTTTTTCTCCTGCCATTTTACCGTTCATTACATATAAATAAAATGGAATCTTATGGATATTGCTTGGAAATCGTAATAACACCTCTCCCATGTTTAATGATAATATCGATATGTCGTGTGGGATTACACATGGGATCGTCGTCCTGATGTTCTCTGGCATGTATGGTAATGGATTGGTCTGACGGTGTGACTTTATCGACGGCATATAATCCCCGTCCTCCCAAATAAATTCTGTCTTGTGGTGTGGCAGAACCCTTTTCATCAACCATGAATAATTCAAGATATTTAAGAGAATCATTATGGCCGAGCATGGGAGTACTGTAGAGTACAGCAATCTTTTCTTCATTTTCCGGGCCTCGGTAAATCACCGAATCCCATATTATCTCAGCATGTCTTGGAATCAAGGCCTCCACAGACAGCGGCAGAGGATAGTCGTGTATGTCTTCATGTTTTTTGACTGAAGAAGCATTGGTCGTATAGATGGACAGAGTTCCCATTGCACAAAACAGCATTATGACTGCAATTGTCTGTATTATTTTCTTCATCTGATATTTCCAGTTAGGCAGTTGAATATGCAACATACTTTCAGAAGATTCTCACTGTCTTCAAGCGTAAGGTTGTTTTGTATATTGATCTCTATTTAATGACGCGCATCGACCCAATTTTGTAACGCCGATGTCCGTCATGTTCCCCCAGCGGCAGGGCAATCACCGGCGTCCCATCCCGCTTGCCGACCGAAATAAACACATCCATCGTCCCCGGTTTGACCGCCGGAGCAAACGTGCCCATCGGGTCCTGATGTGCCATCGCGATCACCACTCGCATCGTCCGCTCCTGCCCGACGGCCTTGCCTTTCTCCGCAGGCTTAAGCTCCCGCACATTAAACAACTCATCCACATGCACCAACACAATGCCGCCCTTGTCATCCTTGAGCGTCACCGTCGCATACCCGCCGCCATAACAGGGCGCCGCTCCCGTATTCACCCATCGCATCGACACCTCGAAAGGTTTCCCGATGGCGACCTCATCCGGCCATGAGATTTCCTCCGGCAAGAGCCGATACCCCAGCCGCTGATTGATCTGATGGACTGTTTGGCGGTTGTCCTCCAGCATCTCCCGCGGCCACCAGTGAATCGACATGTAACTGGCGTGATAGTCCTCTACCGCCTGAATCAGCAGCTTCCCATCCCAGGCCCCGCGCGCCTTGGACGAGCCGTAATGCTCATGCTCCAGAATCACCGGCATCGTCGGCCAGAACGCCTCGGCCATCTGGGCATGATACCACGACCGCGGCGCCGGCTGCACCAGAATGCTGTCATCCCGCAGCGTCACCCCCTGCGACAGGGCATAATCCGTAACCGGAAAATGGCTGCCCGGCTTGTCATGCCCGGCCACATCATCACTGATGCACAATTGCGTCCGGGTAAAATATTTCTGATGCAGGTCGATATGCTGTTTGACTATTTTTAAGGTCGCTTCCTCCGACAGTTTCGTGCTGTTGCCGGTGTGCCCCTCGCCCCACATCCCGAATGACCCGATATCAATAAACGCCACATTGGGATTGCCGTCATACCGGGCCGCCATCGCCGCCAAGAATGCCTCCAGCTTGCTCAAAAACACCGGGTCGGCAAAATCCGGCTCCCACTGCGGCCCGCCGTCCTTGACGCCTTTGCCGAATTCAAAATCCACCCCCTTCGCCCCGGCCTCCTGCACCCACCTGGGCGTGGCATACCGCATCCAGCTCTCCGAACAGGTCACGCGGATGGCAATCTGCTTGCCGTGATCAATCCATTTCTGAGCCGGGGTATCAAACAGGCTCCAGTTAAATTGTCCTTCCCGCGGCTCCAGAAATGACCACGGCACCCGCAGATATATCACCGACAGCCCCGGCCAGTCGTCCAGCGTATCCGCCGGCTCCAGCCGCGAACCGTAATTTTGAATGATGTTGGAATAGAAATGCAGCGTCCATCCCATCCCGGGATTGACCAGTGCCCCTCCGTTATCCGCAGGCCGCACCGTGCCTGCCTGTGCCAGAACCGCCGCAGCAAGCATCACATTCACACTGAGAATAAAACGCATTTTTTCCATCGCGAAGTCCTTTCATGCTATGAACATCATAGCAGTCTTTGGACGCCGCCGCAAATGGTTTTACTGAATGGATTCGAGCAGTTCCTGCAGGACATCCTTGGCCGGGGCATTGCGGAAGCCCGCCTCGGTCTTCCATTGCAGCCGCTGATTGGTCTCGACAGCCTGTTCAATCTTGCGGCAGGCCAGAATCACCGTCGCATGATTCTTATCCCCCAGCGTCTTGCCGATTTCCGGGAACGACATCTTGGTCAGCCGCCGTGTCAAAAACATACAGAACGACCGGGCCAGGCTGATGGAACGGTCTTTCTTGCTCGAATGAATCTCGTTGGAACTGACGCCGAAATACGCCGCCACCGCCGAAGTGATATCCGAACTGTGCACCACCGGGTCGTTGCGGATAATGTGTTCCGACAACAGCTCCCGCGCCGCTGCCGGCGTAATCTTCTGCCCGCACACCGAGCCGAATGCAATCAGCTTGAGCAGTGCCCCCTCCAGCTCGCGCACGCTGGTGGTCACCTGGTCGGCCAGAAGTTCGATGACCTCCTCACTGAGTTTCTGCTTCATCGACGCCGCCTTCCGCCGGCAGATTTCGCATCGTGTCTCAAAGTCCGGCGAATCCATCCGCACCACCATCCCCGACACAAACCGGCTGACTAACTTATCGCAAAGCTGCCCGATCTGCTTGGGGTGCGCATCGGAGGCCAGCACAATCTGTTTGCCTGCCAGGTCAATACTATTAAAGGTATGCAGAAATTCCTCCTGCATACCGGTCTTATTGGCCAGAAAATGGATGTCGTCAATCGCCAGCAGATCCAGATTGCGGAATCGTGTGCGGAATTGTTCCAGTTTCTGTGTCTTCAGCGCCAGCACATACTGGTTCGCAAAATCTTCCGCCGACACATACATCCACTTGGCCCCCGGCCGGCTGCGGGCATATTCATTGCAAATCCCCTGCAGCAGGTGCGTCTTGCCGACGCCATACCCGCCATGATAAAACAGGGGATTGAACGGACTTTTCTCCTCACGAACCACGGTTTTGGCCGCATTAAACGCCAGTTGATTTTTATCGCCGACAACAAAGGTATCGAACGTCAGTTTCAGCGGAGGAACAAACTCGGCCTGCTGGGTCACACCTTCAATCGTTACGATAGGACGTGTCTTGGCTGCGGGGGCCTTGCGCGGCGCAGGCACCAGCGTCGAATCAATCGAAAACTGTACCGGCCCTTCCGACCCCGTCACCGCCTTCATCGCATCGCGAATCGCTTTGGCAAAATGATTTTCAATCCAGCTTGCAATAAAACTGTTGGGAACAGCAATATCCAGACCCTGTTCGGTCAGCGTAAAACGCGAGCTGCTCTTAAACCAGATTTTATATTTTGCCTCACCAACGGATAGGGCAATATGTTCATAAATCGCTTTAGTTTCTTCCGTGAACGAAATCTGCATCGTTTACTCCAAGGGTTTAGTGTTGTTTAACAAAGCAGTTACTCATCGATACAGGTCCTCCTGTAGTCATCAGCAATGGGCAAATCATAGACGTGTTCAATCAAGGTTTCAACAGGGATTTTAACAGATTCTTTTCCACACCGAAAAGGCATTGCAATAACCAGCACTTACGAGCGAAAAAATTTTATTTTTAACACACTATTAACAATGCAAATCACGATTGTGGATAACCTGTGGAAACTCGTTGCAAAAATCACGTTTTCAATACTGATACCGCGTATCCGCCGTCGTGATCAATTTTATCAACAGGTGTTATTTGCGGCACAATCACGTTTTCTTTTACCAAACGCCCATCCTGACGCTCACTGAGCACCTGTCGCACCAGCATCTGGTTTTCCTCGGCCAGAATACTGCATGTCGAATACAGCACATACCCGCCGGGCCGGACAATGGATAACGCCTGGTGCAAAAGTTGTTTCTGCACCGCAGCCAGCGACCCGATGGCTTTTTCCTCCAGCCGCCAGCGTGCCTCGCACCGTCGGGCCAATACCCCGGTATTCGAACACGGCACATCCGCAACTACCGCATCAATCATTGGATTGGATGCAAGAAATGATGTGAGATGTTCCGGTTCGACAATGTCAACATGGCCCAGTTTCAAACGCTGGCAATTTTGCCGCACCTTTTGCAGACGAACTTTATCCGCATCGCTGGCATAAAGTTGTCCCGTATTCCGCAATAAGCCCGCCAGAACCGCCGTTTTTGTTCCCGGCGCCGCACATAAATCCAGTATCCTCCAGCCCGCCTGCACCGGCAGCAGATGAATCGCCTCGTATGCCGCCTGATCCTGCACAAAGAACAAGCCCTTCTCAAACGCACTCAGCCCCGCGATATCCACCGCCTGCAGCAGCGTCAATCCCGTCCCATCGGGCGTCGGACTCACCTCAACCCCCTCGGACGCAAGCAGGACGGCAAGCTCGGCAGTCGTCGTCTGCAGCGTATTGGGACGAAGCACCACCGCAGGCCGGCGATTGGAGGCCATGCAGATTTGTTTTGTCGCCTCCGGCCCGAACTCGACCAGCCACCGCCGGACAAGCCAGGCAGGCAGCGAAAAAGCCGTACCCAGAAATATCGCTAAATCCTGCCGGGGTTCAGGCAATATTTCTGTTTTAAACAGGCAGCCCGCCTCCGCGTCCACCGGCAGAATCTTTCGCGGCGGCTGTCCGGCCAGCGCCACTGACCGTAACTCAATCGCCCGCTGAACGTTGCGCAAGACGGCATTAACAAATCCCCCAGCCTTGCGCGAAAGTTTGCTTGCGATTTCGACTGCCTCGTTGACAACCGCATACTCCGGCGTGCGGGGCACATAAATCAGCTCGTAAGTCCCTGTTCGCAAAAGAGCTAAAATCTTTTTATCCGTGTGGTCCATCCGAATCTTAGCCGCCTGCGACAAAACCAGGTCAATCGCCGACAAATTGCGAATCACCCCGTTGACTAAGTCCGTCGCCCTCGCTCGCTGGTCGGTCCGGCCCATCCACTGTTCCAGCCGGGCGGACATATCATGCCTGGTGAAGTCCAGCTTCTGCAGCACCTCCGCCGCTACCACCCGCGCCGACAGCATACGTTTGTCTATCTTCTCGTGTTTTGATTCCATTCCCCCATCATAATTCACCCCTGCCCAAATGAAAAGCTCATTTCCTCCCCGTAAATGGCACGAGCGACCTGCGACCGCCCTCCACTCTTCAGACTTTTCTATATTCATGAATGGTATTTTCAATCACACCCTCCCCGGGAAAATTTCCATTTGCCATTCAATCGGTTTCAGGTACAATTCGCCTGTCGCAGGGTAGTATTTCGTTATAAACCTGTCAAAGAAGTGTCTGTAAAAAGGAGATGCGCCGTGACACAAAACACATCCGATAAGAGCGGCATCGCGTGTTTATTGTTTCTGCTGTTCCTGGCTCCATTCGGTCTTCACCGGATGTATGTCGGCAAGATCGGCACCGGCATCCTGTTCCTGCTGACAGGCGGGGGACTGGGAATCTGGTGGCTGATAGACCTGATTCTCCTCATTGCCGGCGCCTTTAGAGACGCTGACGGTAATATCGTCAAGCTGGGTAAATAGATACACCGAAGCTGGCTCCGGCACAGCATCCTTATTTCAAACCACAGGGCTTAGCCTTGACATGGTCCCATAACTGGCCGACCCCGCAATTTAATCGGTCTGTACCAATTATACCGTTTGTCGGCTGGACTATCGCTAAAATCTCAAATTAGCAGCGCCGGAATCGCCAATCCGGTTGCTTTTTTATTGTTTTTTTGATATACTCTGCCTTACGTAATTTGTGCAGTCGGCAGCTTGATTATTTCGACTGTATCACCAATCTTCTATGGGGGCCTGGCGGCGATTTCGCCCGGGCATTAATCACAGTACTAAAGTATGTAAATTAAACAATACTTGTCTTTTTTGGGAGAAACCGACGATGAAAAAACTCTGTGCTGCTTTGCTGGTATGTGCATTGACTTCTCTGTGTACGGCAGGAACGGTAATTTCCAAAGTGGCCCCGCAAGGCGATGGCCATAGCGGTAAAGCGCGGTATGGGTATGGGTTCCCGTGGGAAAGCACCGGATTTGACGGCAGCACCGCATCGAACTGGGCCGGCCACTGGTACGATTCTCCGTATGGTGCTTCTTCCGATGTATTCATGCAATTTTCGCTGGCATCACTGCCTGCCGGTGCGGCAGTCCAGCAGGCCACATTAAATATATATGTCACCGAATGCTCCGGCTCCGGCGGACAGATTTATCATCGTACGGATTCTTCTACCGCAACCGGTCTGGCCAGTCAGCTCCTGGGCGGCGATGTGAAAATCGCAGATATTCTGACCTCGCCAGGATGGCACAGTATTGACGTAACCAGCTTTATTCAGTCCGATATTGAAAAAGGCTATCAATGGGCCGTCTTCAGCCTTCCGAGCAAAGGCTACAGCAGTCTGACTTTTGACAGCGGCGAGACGGCCAATGCCGCCTATCTGTCGGTGGCCATCCCGGAACCGGCGACCTTAATCATGCTCAGCCTCGGTGCCCTGCCTATGCTGCGGCGAAAAAAATAATGACAAACAGGTTTGACACACCCTGGGTATTGAAAACCGCCGGGAATTCCGCCCGGCGGTTTTTCATTGCCTGCTGTGGTTCAGCCCCACTCCACCAAAAAAGCCTGGCACAGACACCCTTTGCGTCTTATGTCCAGTACTGATAAAAACTCTCATACCACGCTATTTCACGACTCAGCAAATCGCGGGCGGTTTTAAGGACGCCTGAATCCAGGGCATCCTTCGGTCCTTTTCGCAGGTGCACCTCCGGGCTTAGCCGAATCGGCAGATACTCAGACAAGCGGTTGATAAAGTCCGGATACCGCTGTGTAAATCCCACCAGCAAAAAATCAGACGGCTTCACGTCCCCCAGAAAAGACCGATAAAACGCATCGATGTGATGGATTTTGATGAACTCCAGAAAATCCATTTGGCCGCGCTGAATCTTCTCAAGATCAGGGTTGCGGACAAAGGCCAGGCGATTCTCGGCTGGAATCCCATACTTCCAGTAGAAAAACTGCGACACCGCTCGCTCGAGAGGCTCCCTCAGCAGGGTAATATAACGATAATTCGGGCGGCAATAGCGCTCAATGGGAAAATGGCCGAACACCAGATCAAACGACCCGAAATCAAGCAGACTGTATTCCCAATTCCTTCGCTGACAGGCTTTCTGAAAATATGCCGCATGGTGCGGAGGATGATCATAATCAAAAAAGACCCGAATGTCGGCCTGTTCAAGCTGAGTTCTCAGCGATGTGCCGAAACATTTGGGAATATGCGGAAAGATAATGCAATAGTCTGACTTTTTTCCCATGACAATACCCGATACTGATAAAAATCCGAACCTGTCCGCAGGCACACTGTTTCACTGGACCTGCCACATCATATAGAGGGACTATCTCAGGGTCAAGGAGGATTTGGACGCAGTGAAGAGCGAGAACAAAATAAAAAGGACCACAGACAGCCTGTGTCTGTGGTCCTTTTTGAAAATCAGAAAATTCAATTATGCGGCATGTCTGCGACGCAGATAGCCAACCAGCCCGGTTCCAAACGCACCCAGCAGCAGAGCGCCCGGAGCGGGAACAACATAGCCGACCTGCACATTATCGATACCGGTGTTAACAATACCGCCTTTGACGGTTGTCCAACGAATGCTGGTAATCGGATCGCTGGAGGTCACGCCGAAAAAGCCGATCTGGGTCGGATCATGTGACAGAACAAACTGCCCCGTCTGCCCGCCGGCGGTCTTTACGGTGATGGTCGCGGGGCCGTACTGATTCAGATAGGTATCAAACGCCACCGCAGTCGCCGGGAAGCTGAGCTGAATGACCACGCTGAAATCTTCATTGCCGTTGGCGGTCAGCACGCTGCTGGTCGTGGGCTTGACGCCAAAATTGGTATAACCGGCGCTGGCAACCCAGACATTCGCAAACGGTGACCCGGCCAGACCAACATAAGTGATTCCATTACTGGTAAACGACGGCAGAGCCGTATTCTTCGGAACAACCGACTCGAAATCCTCGGTGACGACAATCTGGGTGATTGCATCAAAAACCGACGAGTCTGTGTAAAATGNNAGCTCCAAAGGCAAGCTGTGCACTTGCCAATACCAATGACGCAAGAACGAAGGAAACTGTTTTCATCATATCCCCCTAACAACTAACACTAACTTCTTTTCATTTGAGACAGACCACCTGTCCAAATCCAATTGCCCTATCATACCATTTTCGCCCAACCCGCTTCAAGGGAGTCAAATCGATATAACGCTATTTCAGTCAGACTTTTACAAAGAATAGTAACGACTGTGCGGATTGCAGTGAATATAGCATTTACAAGAAGCCCCCATCCACACGAAAGACTTTTCTTGTCTGACCCAATCTGTCGAGAACAAAATACATCCACAAAACGAAGTTAAGGTATAAAATACGGAGGCTTATCCATGAAAACAGACAAGTTATATCCATTGATAATCGTATTGATTTTTCCTGTATTAATCTGCTCGTGTGCAACCGTGGGAATCGAAAAAGCCAAATATACTGTTCTCGAGAAAAAAGGCTCGCTGGAGCTGCGGCAGTATGAGCCTCAGATTATCGCCGAAACGACCGTGGATGCCGATTTCGATCAGGCAGGCAATATGGCCTTTAATCGACTCTATAACTACATATCCGGCCGTAACATAACGCAGGAATCGATTCGAATGACAGCCCCCGTCAACCAGGCGGCCAGTGCGGAAAAAATCGCCATGACCGCCCCGGTCAATCAGCAGCAAACACAGGGCAAATATGCCGTCAGCTTCCTGATGCCTTCCAAATATTCCCTCGAAACAATCCCCCAGCCCCTGGACTCAAGTGTTCAAATCAGACAAGTCCCTGCTCGCAAAATCGCCGCCATCCGGTATTCGGGCACATGGAGCCAGAAACGCTACGAACAAAAGAAAACCATTCTCGAATCTTTCATCCAGGAAAAAGGACTTAATCCCACAGATCAACCCATCTTTGCACGGTATGATCCGCCCTTCCAGCTCTGGTTTCTGCGTCGCAACGAAGTCCTGATCCCAGTGGACTGATTGACGACTCGACGCGGTATATAGTCCTGTTTGGGGCCATTTTACCTCTGGTTACTACCTTCAAACCCCGGGCTTACTCGCAAATATCGTCCCATAATCCTTGCTTTTTCACCTGTAAAAAGCATATAATACCCCCAATTGAGAATGTCGTAAAAAATAGAAATGATATTGCCTTGCAGACGGCAAACAGGAATCTGGACTTCGCAGGGATGTATCGCGTATCAGGGGATTTATGGATAAATCGATTCCTTTAACCGCCATGTGTCTGGCTGTACTGTTTAGCGCTATTTCACAGGCAGCCACCTATGGGGGCGGAAACGGCACCCTCGCCGAACCGTACCAAATCTGGACGGCCGGGCAGATGAATACGATTGGAGCCAATCCCGCAGACTGGACCAAAAATTTTAAATTGATGGCTGATATCGACATGTCTGCATACACCGGAACCCAGTACAAGATTATCGGTAATGCGGCCGCCAAATTTACCGGCACCTTCGACGGCAATGGATATGTCATCCGCAACCTGACATACTCAACCGCGCTTGCTGTCGATTATGTCGGCCTGTTCGGCTGGATTGAGGGCGCCGTCATTCAAAATCTCGGCATCAGAAACAGTTCCTTTTCCTCCGGCGGCAGAAACATCGGCGGATTGGCCGGGCGGAGTTACCGAGGCACCATCTCAGCCTGCTATACCAGNNATACCACCGGCTCTGTCAGCGGCTTTCAATATGTCGGCGGACTGGTGGGCTTCAATTATGAAAGCTCTCTGACCTCCTGTTACAGTGCCAGCGTCACCAGCGGAGATTCCTATATCGGCGGTCTGGTCGGACGCCAATATACCGGCTCTATCTCCGCCTGCTATGCAGCCGGAGCAGTTACAGGCAGCANNACGCAATTATCAGGGCAAAGTGATTTGCTGCTACGCCACCGGCAAACTGTCGGCGGACTTTTCGTTCGGCGGCTTATGCGGCGACGCAACCCTCGGCGGCGGATACGAAGATACCGGCAACATCTGGAACACCCAAACCTCCGGAACCACCGCCAGCGCCATGGGCACAGGCAAAACGACCACCCAGATGAAGTCTCTGGCCACGTTTATCAGCGTCGGCTGGGATTTCACCCCATCCGACGGCGACCCGGCCGACTGGTGGCTGCCCAACAACCATTTCCCCCGTCTGCCCTGGGAAATCTTCTATGGCGGGGGCAGCGGAACCGTCGCCAATCCCTACCAAATCCGAACCCCGGAACACATGAACACCATCGGCGCCACACCGGAAGACTGGGCAAGCTGTTTTAAGCTGATGGAAAACATCGACATGGCCGCCTATGCGGGATCGCAATACAACATCATCGGCAATTCCACCACGCCCTTCACCGGCACCTTTGACGGCAATAAACACCTTATCAACAGCCTGACCTTCACCTCCGCGGCTGCGGCTGACAACGTTGGCCTGTTCGGCTCGATTGAAAATGCCATCATCCGAGACCTCGGGCTGGAAAACGTCGTCATCGCATCCGGCGGCAAGCATGTCGGCGGGCTGGTTGGGCACCTGGCCTCCGGTACCATTACCGCATGTTATGTCACAGGTTCAGTCACCGGCACCAATAACGTCGGCGGACTGGTCGGATTGCATGATTCCGGTTCCATCACCACCGGTTATGCCGCCGGCTCCGTTTCAGGCATTAATAACGTCGGCGGGCTGGTCGGGCACCAGAACTCCGGCTCCATCGTCGCCTGCTATGCCACAGCCCTCGTCAGCGGCATCAGCAGCGTCGGCGGCCTGGCCGGATTCAGCAGCAGCATCATCGAATCCTGTTTCTGGGATATCCAGACCAGCGGCCAGGCCGTCAGTGCCGGCGGAACCGGAAAAACCACCGCCCAGATGAAAATCCAATCCACTTATACCGACGCCGGCTGGGATTTCACCTCCGCCGACGGCGACCTGGCCGACTGGTGGATGCCCGTCGATAACTACCCCCGCCTGCCCTGGGAACTCACCTACGGCGGCGGCAGAGGAACCCTCGAAGACCCCTACCAAATCTGGACCGCCGAACAACTGAACACCATCGGCCTCAATCCCGCCGACTTTGTCAAGTACTTCAAGCTGATGGCCGACATCGACATGGCCGCTTACACAGGCTCACAGTATAACATCATCGGCAGCGCCGCCGCCATGTTCACCGGGACCTTTGACGGAAACGGATATCGCATTTCCAGCCTGACCATTGCCGCCGCCTCAAAAAGCAATGTTGGCTTGTTCGGTGCTATCNNCGGCACCGGCAGCCGAATTCAAAATCTGTATATGAACAACACCAATATCACCGGCTCCAATTCGGTCGGGAGCATCGCCGGATACAACGAAGGCGGCACCATCCTTGCCTGCCACGCCGAAGGATTTGTCAGCGGCGCATACAATGTCGGCATATTGGCAGGATTTAATGATTCTGGAATCATAACAGACTGCTCGGCCAGGGGTTNNTCCGGAACCGGCCATATCGGCGGGCTGGTCGGCAGAAATAAATCCGGCCTCGTTGAAGCCTGTTATGCCGCCGGCTCTGTCAGCGGAACAAACGCAATCGGGGGATTGGCGGGGGCCAGTTATTCGGGAACCATCCGAAACTGTTATGCCGCCGGTTCTGTCAGCGGCACCAGCAGTTTCATCGGAGGCCTGACAGGATATAACAGCAAAGGCATTCTGAACGCCTGCTACAGCACCGGCCCGGTCGGACAGACCGGCATCCAGGTCGGCGGCCTCATCGGCTGGAACAGCCTCGACTCGACAGCGACCGCCTGCTTCTGGGACACGCAGACCAGCGGCATAGCCACTGCCGTCGGCGGCGGCTCAGCCGGCAGCATCGCAGGCAAGACCACCGCCGACATGCAGCAGTCTTCAACCTTCATCAATGCCGGATGGGATTTTATCCGCGAGTCAAACAACGGAACCCGCGATCACTGGCGGCTGCGCTGCGACGGCTCAGCGTATCCCCAGTTGAACTGGCAGCCGCTGCCTGCCGCCGATTTGACCTGTCCGGACGGCATCACGATTGAAGATCTGATTTACTACGCCGGCCGCTGGCTGAATAGCAATTGCACACCGGACAATTTCTATTGTGACGGAGCCGACCTGAACCAGTCCGGCAGTGTCGATTTAACCGACTGGAACCTCTTTACATCTCAATGGCTGCTGGAAAGCAGCATCGGACAATAGCTCATGGCTCACGACATATCCTGGTTCTTTTCATACATTAATTGCGAATTTCTAACCATAAATTAAGATAACGCCGATATGTAATAAGATGTCTTTTTCTTTTGTGGTGGAAATCCTATGGCTGCAGGCAAAAAACACCGGGTATGGGCATTGGGGATACTGATACTGTTGGCAGTTGCCGGCTGCTCGATTAATGACGAACCGCGACCGCGACTGGGAAGCTACGCAACATCCACCCCCGGGACCAATTTCCTTGATCTCAATTCCCTCGGTGATCACAAGTATTACGGCGGCCTGTTCGAGAAGAACGGCATCGTCTATACCTGCCGCGGCGGTCACATTGATATCGCCCATCTGCGAATCGCCGCCGACTATACACGCTATCTGTACAAACGAACCAAACAGTGCCTGCTCAAGACCGACCGGCAGTTCTCCTTCAAGCTCAATGTCGAACCATCCCGTTATTACATCCGGCTGACGTACCCAAAGAACTGGAAAGATATGCCCGACCCGGAGAAGGAACAAATCGCTGAAGAAGTCGCCATCGAGATGGGACAGTACCTGACATTTACCATGGTGACATGGCACGAAGTGCTGACGTTTTTCGGATATAAGTCCATGGCCTTCCTGCCGGAGTTTGCGTCGGCGTTTTCATGGGAGGACAATTATTCCAATCTGCTGGGTATCCGCCTGGCCGCCGAGGCAATCCGGGACAATCCGCAGAATTATGAGACAACAATGACAGCGCTGATAAAAGCCCAAATGGAACACCTCGGCATCGTGTCGGCCTCAGAAGCTCATGCCGCCGCCGAATCCATGCGAGGCATCTGGTTCGAAGGCAATATCCTGGTCACGATGAAAGTGCGAAACATGGACATTGGGCTGGACGACGGACAAATCACACCGCTGCTGGTCCCTTCCATGTGCGAACAGCCGCAGCCGCAGCCCTATCCTGTCCCGACACTGGCGTCCTTCAAAAAATACGGTTTCGATATGGACCTCTACGTCAGACCCCAGGAATTTGAACGGGACCAGATTCTCAAGGTTGTCTGTCCGGACGGCGGCTGCAATCGAATCCACATGCCGGACGACCTGCCGATATTTCTGGCTTATATCAAAGAAAAATGCCGTCAGATAGGATGCAGGGTCGTCGAATAAGATCCATCCTCTGCTCAGCCCCCCCTTTGTATTCCTGTCTCCCTGTATTCTTAAATTCTATATACTTGTATACCTGCATACCTTGTATACCTTATTTGTATTCTTGTTTACCTGTTTACCCGTATACCTGCTTACTGATAATCTTCGGTCTTATGACGAATGATGCGCCCTTCGGCCATATAAATCACCTCTTCGGCGATATTGACCGCATGGTCGGCAATCCGCTCCAGATGCCGCGAGACGCTGAGCAGGTGAATCAGGCTCTCGATAAACTCCGGATGCTCCTGAATCGCCGCCTTGACCTGGTCGTACATCTGGCGGTTGATCGCATCGACCTTGTCATCGTCCCTGAGCACCTTCTGAGCCTGTGTGCAATTCATATTCACCAGCGCATCGAGACTGTCACGCAGCATCTGCTGGGTAATCTGCACCATCTGCTCAAAATCAAACGGAATCGGCGCCGGCTCATTGCGGGCCAGAAACTCGCTGCGTTCGGCGATATTCACCGACAAATCCCCGATGCGTTCCAGGTCCACATTGATTTTCAGCGCCGTCACAATAAACCGCAGATCAATCGCCACCGGCTGATGCAGGGCCAGAATCTTGAGACATTCTTCCTCCACATCCACTTCGTTCTGGTCAATCAGCACATCGTCGTCGATGACTTCCTTGGCCAGCGCCCCATCCCGCTGACGCAGCGACTTGACGGCTTTCCAGAGACTCTGCTCGACCAGCGAACACAAAAACAGCAGTTTGCTCTTGAGCTTCTGGATTTCATTGGCCATGTGTACGGTCATATCGGATTCTCCTGTACCGTTCGATTATCCAAATCGACCGGTGATGTAATCTTCGGTTTCTTTCTTGCTCGGATTGGTAAACAGCTTTTCGGTCCTGTCATACTCAATCAGCTTGCCCAGGCAGAAAAACGCCGTCTCATCGCTGACCCGCGCCGCCTGCTGCATGTTGTGCGTTACAATCACAATCGTATAAGCCCCTTTCAGTTGGGCAATCAGGTCCTCGATGCGGGCGGTGGCAATCGGGTCCAGCGCCGAACACGGCTCATCCATCAGCACCACATTGGGCCGGGTCGCCAGCGTCCGGGCAATGCAAAGCCGCTGCTGCTGTCCGCCCGACAGGGCCAGCGCCGACTTATGCAGATCATCTTTTACCTCGTCCCACAGTGCCGCATCCCGAAGACACTTCTCGACAATCTCGGACAGCCTGCCCCGGCTGCGAATCCCCTGCAGACGCGGCCCGTAGCAGATATTGTCATAGATGCTCTTGGCAAACGGATTGGGCTTCTGAAAGACCATCCCGACCTGCTGACGGAGATTGACTAAGTTGGTGCGTTTATCATACACGTTATGACCGTTGACCGCCAGTACCCCTTGGGCCCGGCTGCCGGGAATCAGATCGTTCATCCGGTTGATGCTGCGGAGAAACGTGCTCTTGCCGCAGCCGCTGGGGCCGATAATCGCCGTCACCGACCCGCTGCGAATCGCCATCGACACCTGATCCACACCGCACTTGGCCCCGTAAAAAAAGCTGAACTGGCGAGCCGAAATCACCGCCTCGGATGATTCTGTAACGGCCGCCTGGGCAAACTGCTGCGGACGGGCTGCATGGCCGGCATCTGTCTTTTTCAGCGGAACGGTTTCAGGCGTTTCCATCAAAGACCTCTCGTTCTGTTCTATGACATCGATTGTATTCATATTCACGCTTTATAACGATAACATTTATAACTAAAATTTCGTTTCGCTCCGGCTCCATAGCAACCCAAATCTCTGCTTAGGTTATTCCCATCGCAGCCCAGGCAACCGCAATTGGGCTATTCTTATAGCAGCTCAAGCCTCCATGCTTGAGATATTCAGCCTCGCCGCAGGCGAATCCTTAATTTTTACTTTTTAATTTTTACTTTTTAATTTTTTTTGAATGGCAGTCTCGCTCAGCAGCCTCGCAGTTTCCTGCTCAGCCGGGAACGGATGAGAATCGCTGCCACATTCAGGGCTACAGTCAGCAGAATCAGCGTCATCGCCATGCCGAACTGCTGATGCGGCGCCAGCATCGAAATGCGGTCGCCTACCGCGATATCGTAACTGCCGTAGGACAATGCCCGCGTCGGCTGAAACAGCCAGCCGAAGAGACTGCCCGGATTTTCTAACCACTGCGACGGCGACCCGAAATTCGGAATAGGCCCCATCGCCACTACCCCGGTAAACAAAATCGGCGCCGTCTCGCCGGCTGCACGGCTCAGACTCAGGATAATCCCCGTCAGGATTCCCGGCCCAGCCGCAGGCAGTGTCACCAGCACCAGCGTCCGAAACTTCCCCGCCCCCAGCGCCAGCGACGCCTCGCGATACGTCTGCGGCACCGCCCGAATCGCCTCTTCGCTGGCCCGGATAATCACCGGCAGCACCAGAATCGACAGCGTCAGGGACGCCGCCAGAATGCACGGCTTGCCGATGGCTCCAATCGTCACCACAAAAAACGCCAGCCCGAACAGCCCGTACACAATACTCGGCACGCCCGCCAGCGTATTGATACACATCCGAATAATCTTAATCCAGACCGTATCCCCCGCATATTCCACCAGATACGCCGCCGAAATCACCCCCAGCGGAATCGCCACACACATCGACATCAGCGTCAATAGCAGCGTCCCCAGAATCTCCGGCCCGACACCCCCGAAATAATGACTGTTCACCCAGTCGTCAAAAAAGTACTGCCAGTAAATCCGCAGCCGCGGCTGCAGCAGCTTGTCCCAATCCGCCTCCACCCGATCAAACAACGGCTCCAGCGGCGTACCGGCAAACTGTTCCTTGCGGGCGATAATGTGTTTGACCATCGGCTTGCCCGGCCCATCCGAAATCCACTGCTCATCATACAGCAGTGCGGCCCTGGCCTTCAGCGCCATATCCAGACGCGTCGCCCCGTATTGATCCATCCACAATGGCGGCGTCGGCTCGCCCGGCAGCGGCCCCAGAAGCTGTCGAATCGCCGCCGTCACTTCCTGCAGATTGGTCAGGTACTCCGCCCGATGCGACAAGTCCACCGTCTCGGCAATCTTCTTATACCGCTGGGCCATCGCAAAAAATTCCATCGCCGGCGAGTCCGCAAACGCCGGATTGTCTTTTTCCTTGAGCACCGCATCCAGATCGTCCAGCACCGTCTGCCGGTCATCGCTTTCCAGCGCATCCACCAGACCGTCCCGAACGTCCTTGGCCTGCTTGCGATAGTCTGAATACTGTTCCTTGGGCGTGTTATGGTAATTCAGATACTCGCCGTATTTCTGATAGACATCGCGGGCCTGCTTGACCAGCGGCTCGGTATCGATCCCCTCGCTGAACTCCCGCAGCATCGTATAAATCGGCTCACGTACCGCCGCCGCATCCGCCAGCGCCCTGGCCAAATGCTCATTATCGCCCCGCCCATGCAGGTCTTTCTGCAGGCGGCGAAACTCAACCGTCTCGGTAAAGATCACCGCCGTGATGCCCCGCCCGAACATCGGAATCAGCACCACCAGCAGCGCCGCCGCAATCAGCAACACCGCCCCCGCCGACGCCGTCGTAAAGCCCTTATCCTGGATTTGCCGCAGCAGTGTTTTCATCGTCGCCCCCGTCCGGCCCGGGCCTTGCCCAGCAGATACTCACTCAGCAGATTCAGGCTGAACGTAAACAGCAGCAGCGTCAGCCCCACGGTGAACAGCGCATAGTAATGCTCCGAATCCTTCGGCGTCTCACCCATATCTCCGGCAATCGTCGCCGTCATCGTGCGAATCGACTGCGACAAATCCCACCACGGAGACGGTATCCGGCTGGCATTGCCCGACGCCATCCACACCACCATCGTCTCGCCAATCGCCCGCATCATCCCCAGGATCACCGCCGCCAGAATCCCGCTGTGCCCGGCCGGGATTACCACGTTGATTATCGTTTCCGCCCGCGTCGCCCCCAGCCCATAAGACGCCTCGCGAATCTCCCGCCCCACCGCCGTCATCGCATCTTCCGACACGCTGATAATCGTCGGCAGCGCCATCACCGCCAGGATCAGCGACGCATTCAGGGCATTGGTCCCGCTGGAAAATCCCAGATGCGTCTGCAGCCACGGCGCCAGCACCATCACCGCAAAAAAACCGTAGGCCACCGACGGAATCGCCGCCAGAATCTCAATGACCGGCTTGCATATCTGCCGCAGATTAAACGGCGCAATATCCGACAAAAACACCCCCGCCAGCAGTCCCACCGGCACCGCCACCACCAGCGCCCCCGCCGTCACATACAGCGACCCCACAATCAGCGCCAGTGCCCCGTATCGCGGCTCTGTCGCCGACGGGTACCATCCCGGGTCCGTAAAAAACTCCCGCACCCGCGCCAGGATCGCCGCCCCGCCGCCGGTCGTAAAAAACGGCAGCGACTCGCGAATCACAAAGTAAAAAATCAAAAAGACCGCCGCCACCGATGTCGTCGTGATCAAAAACAGAATCGTCAGTCCCAGATGACCCATCACATACCCGGCCAAATCCTCGGATGGACTCAAAAGCAGCGGCCGGGTAAACTCAGCCGCTGCGTTTCGATTTCGTTTCTCACCTTGTACAGACACTTCCGTCATCGGTTCTCCAGTAAACTCTCAGTTCGGGTCATTGTAACCCAAACCTCTGTGCCTGGGTTATTCATTAATGCCCTGGACATTCCACTGCTTCTCAATGGAAAATTGAAAATAGAAAATGGAAAATTTTCAATCATTTCATGCCTCAAGGCCATACAATACACCCGCACACTCTCTCCTGTCCGAAAGGGTTTAATAATTCGTCATCGGCACAAAGCCTTTGGCCTCAACGATTTCCTGACCCTCTTCGGTCAGATAAAAGATGCAGAACGCATGAATCAGTGAGCCTAATTTCGGATAGCCGTTGGTGAACAGAAACAGCGGCCGGCTCACCGGGAACGTCCCCTGGGCAATCGTCCGCTTGGTCGGCGTTACGCCATCAACTTTGATCGCCTTGACATTCCTGTCCAGAAAACCCAGCCCGACATACCCAATCGCCCCGGCTGTCGTCTTGACGCGGGCATGAGCCTGCGGATTGGCATTGACATACTCAACACTGGCCGCCATATCTTTCTTGTTCATCACCTTCTCATGGAACACTTCGTATGTGCCGCTGGATGTATCCCGGCTGATGGCCACAATCGCCATATCCGGCCCGCCCAGGTCCTTCCAGTTGGTAATCTTGCCCATATAAATATCGGCAATCTGCGCCGTCGTCAGCTCGTTAATCGGATTCGACGGATGCAGCACCACGCACACGCCATCCATCGCCACCGTATGCGCCACCGGGTACACGCCGTTCTCTACGGCCTTCTTGAATTCTTCCGGCTTAAGAAACCGGCTGGACATCGCGATATCGCACCGCCCGTCAATCAACGCCGCCACGCCGTCGCCGGAGCCGGTCTTCTTGACCGTGATCGAACACCCCTGCGACTTCATAAACGCCTCGGCAAATGCATCCCCCACCGGCCCCACCGTCGTCGAGCCTTCCAGTTGCAGTGTCTGTTTGGCCTCTTCAGCCGCCCCGACCACCGACACCAGCCCGCAAACCGACATCACACACAATCCCGCCATCACCAGCTTGTTTCGTAACGTTCTCATACAGGTTCCTTTCTATTTATCCTATTGTCTTTTACTAACGAAATGTTAGCGTTGTGTTAGCATTGCATTAATGATTCGTTAAAACTTCACCATCACATCCACCTGAAGGCGATTGTAATCATCCTCAATCTTGCCCGCCGAGTTGGCCTTTTCGTTCATAAAATAGCTCACCCCGGCCTGCAGATTCTTGGCCATCTGATAGGTCACCCCAAACCGATGCCCCTTGCCGTTGGTGCCGCCGCCGATGAAGTCCGAATCGTTAAACGTCCCAATCGTACAATCCCGCTCCAGATCACGGTAATCATAGCTGAATTCCCAGCTTCCCGGATCCTTGCACTTGCCCAGCGACATCCCCACCAGCCAGCCGGTATCTTCCGACACGCCCGAGGCCGTATTCATCGCATAATCGCCATACACACTGGCCGGCAGCTCGCCAATCCTGGTGCCGTATTCGCCGAAGGCCTCAAAGATGTCGTAGTCATACAGGTACGCACTGGCCGCATTGCTGTTGCCTTTAAATCCATTGCCCAGCGCCGTTTCCCCCACGATATTGCCGAAATCATAATACCCGATACCGCCGGTCAGCTTATTGGTATCATCCAGTTTGGCCGTCAAACCGCCCTGTGCCCCGAACATGCTCAGCTCATCGGTGTCGTTATCGTCCAGCCGGACATAGAACGCCCCCGCGTTGGCAAAGGCCGTCAGGCTGTCGCTGAGCTTCAGGTTATACATCGCCGCGACACCTTCCATATTCAGGTCCCCATCCCACAGGAGCTGATTCTTGCCCACCTGCATGAACGGCGTGCCAAACTTGCCGAGCTGTACCGCCAGCCCTTCCACGGACTTGGGCTGCCAGGTCAGATACGCCCGATCCAGCCAGATGCCCTTATACGTCCAGCTATCGCCCAGATTCTGGTTGGTCGAGGTCGGGTCGGTATTCTTGCCCGTGGCAATCCGCATATCGAAGTTCATCTCGTCGTTAATCTGAGCCGTCATGCCGAGTCGAACGCGAATGCGGTTGCGGTTGACGCCATCATCGCCGGCGCCGTTGGTCTCCTGCGAGATGTTCTCGTAGCGGTACCGGAAGTCGCCGTAGAACTTGATCTTCTCGACCCACTTGAGCGTCTCGGGGATGGTCATCTCGTTCTTCATCGTGGCCATCTTTTCGCCCTGGGCCGCCTGAGCCTGTTCCAGCTCGACCAGCTTGGCCTGCATCTGTGTAATCGCCTTATACTGCTCCTGCAATTGCTGACGAAGTTCAGCTACTTCGTCGGCGCGCACCGCTGCCGCTCCCGTGAACAAACATAACAATACCGCCATCCTTGCTTTGTTGCCTGCAAACATAGGTACCTCCAAAAAATAGGTTGTCTAAAATCGCATAAACCACTTATGCGAACGCTTCTGTCGCAGCCAACATTAAGAGCGGTCAATTAAGATTGTGTGTGCGAAGTGTTAGATTTCGGTTAGTAGGGGCAGACCCGCTGGTCGCCCTTTACCCTCAGGGCGGACCTGTGTGTCCGCCCGTTATTTTCGTATCCCCCGCTGGTCGCCCTTTTAGCGTAGTCNNCGATTGTTTATTTTTAACGCAAATTGTCTTCTGTCTCCTCTGAAGCTGGAAGCTTCAGCTACGTTGTTTTCGGTCGCCCTTTCCCCCGGGGCTGACCCCCGTGCCTGCCCTATTCTCCGCTTGACATTCCCATCTGCCGCCGTATGATGGATCCCGCTGATGCGCTATAGAATGTAACTACAGCCCCCAAAACTGGAGAGATCGCCCATGCAGGAAAATGCAAAAGGCAGGAAATCGATACACTACTACATGCGGGCACTGCACCGCGACATCGGCTTCTTTGCCATCGGGCTGGTGCTCATCTATTCCTTAAGCGGCATATTGCTGGTTTACCGAAACTCCGACTTCATGCAGTTCGACAAGACCACAGAAGCAAAGCTGTCGCCGAACCTGCCTGCGGCCGAGCTGGGCGAAGCGATGTCCGAGGCGTTTGATATCCGAAATGTCAGAGTGACCAAGACCGAAGGCGATATCGTCTATTTCCAGAACGGCACCTACAACACCGCCACCGGCGCGGCAACATGGACATTCCTGGATTACCCCTTCCCCCTGAACAAGTTTGTCAGCCTCCACACTATCTCCGGCAACAGTCCGGCCCACTGGTTCGTCACCTCGTTCAGCCTGCTCTTTATCTTTCTGGCAATCTCCTCATTCTGGATGTACAATAAAAAGACATCGCACTTCCGCCGCGGCCTCCTCATCGCCGCCGCCGGCATTGTCGCCTCAATTATCCTCTTGATGATAGTCTAATCCGGCCCCCGAGCCTGCCCTTTTAATTTTCGACCTGTAGGGGCTTGCCCTCGTTCTTATCGGGTGGTATGGTCAAGCTCCGCTTGGCCATGGTTTTGCTTTTCCGTAGGGCGCGACCCGCGGTCGCCCTGATTTTGTAGGGGCAACCCCCCCCGTGGTTACCCCAATTCCCGTAGGGCGCGGACCTATGTGTCCGCCCTTATTAATCACAGTAGCTCCCAGCGCAAGCAATGGGATTTTCTCCAACGTAGTCGAAGCATCCCTGCTTCGATTGTTTATTTTTAACGCAAACCGCCCCCTGTTACCTCTGAAGCTGGAAGCTTTAGCTACGTTGTTTCCAGTCACCCCTCCCCGCGTCCTTGTTTTCGATCCGCAGGGTCAAACCTGGAGAAAATGACTCCTCAAGAATTATCCTGCCTTTTCCAATCTCTCATTTAATACCCAAAATATGTCTTTATATTGATATATCCGAAACCTGCCGAGATTGTCCATCAGTTCCATCGTCTCTAATATCAACTCACGTGACGCAGACATATCATCCCGAATTCCTGTTAACAGAGCAGTCAAGCTCTCTTTATAAAAACTAAAAGTCATCGGTATATCTTGCCCGCAAAGAATAATTTTAAGACAACGAATCACCTTTAATTTATCAATGTCCGCGTATCCACACAAAGAAGCAACAACATTGTAGTAAAAATTATGTTCAAACTTATACCCTTTGCATAACTGCACCGTTTGCTCTACTAAATCCAGAGTCTGCGACTTATCTAACGGACAATCTTTAATCCAGCCTGCCAGAGCCATCGCTTCTTTGATATGCTTCTCTGGTTCCGGCTTGATGGCTTCAAGCCGCTTCGTCCAGTAGGTTAGCAACCTCTGATTTACCTCAGGATTGGGCTCCTCTTTTAAATCCTTGAATCCCGTTGTGAAAAATTGGGCCGCAAAACCTAATAATTCATCCGAGGCCGAGTGTATAAATTCACTAAACAACTTATCTTCGTAACTATCAACCCAGCCATTGAAATAAGCAATAATAAAATGCTGAACAAGCTCGTTTTCTGTTTTTTCATGTCCCTTGACCGGGTCAATTACATCTCGCCTTTCAATCGCTTTTAAATATATTCCATTCTTGCTAAGAAATTCAAACAGTTCTCTGGACGGCCTTCCCCAGTGCAGATATGTCTCCCACACAATTTTCCAGTTCTCATCTGAAAGGATGACATCGATATGTTTTTCTACCCAGTCCGGCATAAGCCAGAATATCCGCGAGAATTCACTGCCAAATGTACACATCGCCCATGGTGTCTTTATTTGGTTTAGAACCATTTCAAATGCTTTTTCGAGACGGCATTTAAAACTCGCTTCATAATATGATTTAATATCTTTTTTGCAAACAGCACCCAAATTCAAACATACCATCAAGGCTTCGCCTGAAACGGAATTACAGCGCTTTTGTACAGGATCTCTTTCAGTACTACTCGATTCATCTTTATAGTTAAGCAACTTATTTGCGATATCAAATATCTTGTCGATCTGATCCTCGGTAAAAGTGATTGAATTAGGCTTACCAAAGCCTTCTTTAATGCAGTCTATAAGATAGCGCAAAAAATAACCTTCTTCATTTCTATAATGCTTTTCAACTATCACTTCTGCAATAGAGATAAATTTCTCCCAACTGAAGCCTTCTATTCTTCCTCCACGCAAAGCCTCCCATAGTCCCAAGAAGTATCTTGATAAGAATCTCGCCGGCAATTTTTGAATGTCATCATTTTTCGCATTTAAATAATCAACAGGAGCCGCTCTTACTGCATTTTGAAAGGAGTAACCAAGCGCTTCTTGCGGAGTATTAGGCTGATATATTTTTGGAGTATATTCATAATTATTCTCATCTAAAAGATACGCCAGGGTATAATCAACGCCCTTCTCAAGCATTTCTTTTGTTGTCAGAGGCGTTCC
>DLFY01000216.1:8496-10466 GCA_002482415.1 Phycisphaerales bacterium UBA7708 | reverse complement strand
ATTATCCATGGACGCTTGAGGCAATGGCCCGGCATTGTAACTTGGGTCGCAGCCGGTTTGCTCATTACTGCAAAAAAATCACCAATATGACCGCTGCGGACTATCTGACCCATTGCCGGATTACCAAGGCGCAAACGGTTTTGCAGACACATCCTCATTTGTCGATTCTTGAGGTGGCTGCGGCCTGCGGATTTGAATCCAGCCAGTATTTCGCCACGGTATTCCGCAAAAAAATCGGCTTAAGCCCGACTGACTACCGGTCGCAGTGCTGCTCAAAAGAAGCGTGACTTGACACATTGCCTCCGGGCCTCCTGACGACAATAAAAAAGGCGGGCACAAAACCCGCCTTGTGAATCTGTCAATGCCTGTACTGTTTATTTGACACAACTTTTTCGATAGGTCTCGATATATTTCTTCCATTCGCCCTGGGCTTTGGGGGAATAGGTTTTCATTTCAAATGAATCGGCAATGATCTTGCGGCCTTCGGTCAAGCTCATCACATCGCCGGTCGTGACCGCCTGCATCAGGACATTGCCCAGCACGGTTGCTTCGACAGGCCCTGTCATGACAGTCTTGCCCGTGGCGTCCGCAGTAAACTGATTCAGCAATTCATTCCTGGTGCCGCCGCCGACGATATGCAGAACCTCGATTTTTCTGCCGCCCAGTTTTTCCAGCATGTCCATCACTTCGGCATAGCGTACCGCAAGACTTTCCAGTATGACTCGAATCATCTGGCCTTTATCCTGAATCGGCTTCTGGCCGGTCTTGGTCAGATAGGCATTGATTTTGTTGGGCATATCGCCAATGGCCATAAATTCCGGCTGTTCGGTACTGATTACCGCCGCAAAGGGCTTGGCCGCAGCGGCCATTTCCGCCAACTGGCCATAGTCCAGCTCCTGCCCTTCTTTGGCCCATTGACGCCGGCATTCCTGCACCAGCCACAGACCCATGATATTTTTGAGCAGACGAATCGTGTTCAATACGCCGCCTTCATTGGTCATATCCATCGCCATGCTGGTTTCATTGACCACCGCCATCGGAGTCTCAATCCCCATCAGGCTCCAGGTTCCGCTGGATAAATAGGCCCACGGGCGACTCCCCGCCGCCGGTACCCCGGCCACTGCCGAGGCGGTATCATGGCTGCCGGATTCGACAACGGGAATCTGGGCACAACCAAGCTTATCAGCAAGTTCTTTTTTCAGAGCCCCCACCTTAATACCCGGCATTACCAAATCCGGCAAAATCCGACGAGGCAATCCCAGTGCATTAATCAGATCATCAGCCCATTTGCTGGTTTTCATATCCACCATCTGGGACGTACTGGCAATCGTATATTCGGCACCGATAAATCCGGTTAAGGCATGCACAATCAAATCCGGCATAAACAGCAGTTTGTCTGCTTTGGCAACCACATCCGGTTTTTGGGTCTTATAGGCAAAAAGCTGAAACAGTGAATTGAACTGCATGAACTGAATGCCGGTATGCAGATAGACTTTTTGTTTGGGGACAATCGCAAAGACCTTTTCCATCATCCCATTATTGCGGCTGTCGCGGTAATGATAGGGATTTTCAATCAGCTTGCCGGATTTATCCAGCAACCCGAAGTCAACGCCCCATGTATCAACACCAATACTGCGGGCATTCGGACAAGCTGAGGCGGCTTCGCCTATGCCTGTGGTGATTTCAGACATCAACTTATTGAAATCCCATCGCAGCGAATCACCCTCCTGTGTCGGGCCGTTGGCAAAACGATGCATTTCCCGCAGGGTAATCTTGCCGCCGGTCAGTTCCGCCAGCATTACGCGTCCGCTCTCGGCGCCCAAATCCACTGCAATATATCCGCTTTTGGCCATGTCTGCCTCCTGTTTTTGAGTTTATTTAAGCAGTTCCTGTTCCGCCTGTTTTGTCCATATTCCATCATCGAGTTTTGCCGCCACGTCCGGACGATGAGCCGCCATCTTCGACAGCGT
>DLFY01000216.1:5677-8451 GCA_002482415.1 Phycisphaerales bacterium UBA7708 | reverse complement strand
CGATTTTCAACGGCTGCAAGCCCGTCGGTCGCTCCGGCCATACCGCTGACGGCATCGACCGACACATCCGTATTGAGCCGGCCGGAAGTGACCTTTTCCAGAACCCGTTTCATATCCGACAGCCGGGAGCCGCTGGTCCCCAGCATANNTGTTTGACATTGGCCGGGATGCCCGCAAAAATATTAATCAGCATGCCGGGAACACTATCCCGTACCGCCTGAGCCACCAGTGCACCGACGGGAGCCATAATGGCACAATAACTGTATTTGCCCTGATCCGGGGTTTTCTGGGGATTAATCAGGCGTAATTCCACATGATTAGCCTGGGCAAACGGACGGGCTTTTTTATCCAGCGACACCAGTCGGGCATCATCAAAATCCGTCCCGGTCACGGAAACATTTTTCTTGTCTTCGCAGACCAGGCGAATCACATGCATCTGCCCCATCGGGCCGGCAGCACCGATAACCAGTACCTTATCGTTGTCCCGAATCTCGCCGATTTCGGGAATGACAAGATAGCTTTCCGCTGCATCATTGCCCAAGGTACCGATCCAGCGGGTATTGCCGTAATGAACCCGACCGACTCCCACACTGACCGGTTTGCCGATTTTGTGACCGTTCAGGACGATATTGATAATTCCCGAGGCGGCCAGTTTATCATTGAGAAGTTCCAGTGTCTCTTTATTGGAACCAAAGTAAATAATGTCGTCAAAGACAGCTTCGGGTGAAAGCAGACTCAGTTCGGAAACGACTGACGCGGGGACTATTCTTTTCATCGCATCAAGCTGTCCGTTGTCGGCACAGATTGCCGTCACCGTTGCAGGTTTTCCGGATTTGAAGCAGCCGGCAAGACTGGCTACATCACGCCCGCTGTCGGCAACGACCAGCAGCCGCCCTCCAGTCAGAACGGCCTGGCGCTCTCTGGTCACATACGAACATTCCACGCATGCCCAGGGTTCTACCAGGGCANNCGCCGAGGCACTGAGCCTGGGGTCTGCGGGAAGCAGAAGGCTTTCGCCGCTTTCGGGTTCAACAATCACCCGCTCATCCATTAATACATACTGCTGCAAGGCCCCTTCGAAATTGTAACCAAAGGCGGCATTGGATGCAGCGGTCTTGAGCCAGCGGTAATCCGTCTGAACCAGCACACGCTGGCCAACTTTATGAAGTCGAACCTTATCGCCGACGGCAACAATCGTGCACACCGTTTCATGGCCCGGCACTGTCGGGGCCGTTCCCGGACAATAACTTGGAATCTCCGGCAAAANNATGATCTCGCTTTTGCGGGCGTGCTGATCAAATTGCTTGAGCAGCTTCAGATCGGAAAAACATAATCCCACCGCCTCCACCCGGGCAAGTATCTGATACGGGCCGACTTTGTGAACCTCTTTTTGGCGGTTCAGTGTCAGCTTATCGGGGCCGACAAGCTGGATTGCGCATTGTGTTGCGGGAATAACAGCCATATCCTGTTCCTTTTCTATTTGTGTACCCCACAGGGGGGCGATTCATTTTAAAATCAACGCAAGAGCTTAATGCAGCATCACCTGTCCGCCGGTTACAGGGACCGCCTGACCGGTTTCATACTGCTGTTCCACCAGATAATAGATGGCTTTCATGACGTCCGCGGTTCGGCAGCCGCGTTTCATCGGGACTTTATCTTCATAGAATTTCTTGACATCGGCCAGGGTTTTGGCGCCGGGGACTTTTCCGGTTCGCAGGTACTGGACGAACAGTCCATTGTTGGGATCCGACCACAGCGGACCATCGAAAAAATTACCGGGACAGATGGAATTGACCTTGATGCCGTCCTCGACCAGTTCGAGGGCAAAGGATTCGGTTAGTCCGATCCCGCCGAATTTGCTGCCGGCATAAGCCCCATTGCGATTGGAGCCGACCAAGCCGGACTTGGAATTAATCTGGATAATATCGCTCGTATAGCTGGGGTTGATTTTGTGAGGAAGGGCCATTATCCCGGAAATCGCCTGGACACAGAGAAAATAGCCTTTGTAGTTGACATTTGTCACAAAATCAAAATCCTTTTCGGATTGTGTCTTTACGCTCTCAGCTTTCAACACGCCGGCATTGGAGACAAAGAGGTCTATGCCGCCCCATTTTCTGACGACTTCGGTGACGGCTTTTTGGATCGACTCTTTGCTGGTGACATTCATCGCAACGGCCATAGCCCGATTCGGCCCATGCAGGCTGCAGAGCTTGTCGGCTTCCGTTTTTGCCGCGGCTTCGTTGATATCGGCCAGTGCAACGTATGCGCCCTGCGCCACTAAATCCTGGGCAATTTCCAGCCCGAATCCCTGTGCGGCGCCGGTGACAACGGCAATTTTGCCTGCCGCGCGGCCCTGCGAGGTGGTTGTTTGATGAACTGTAAAATTGCCAACTCCGGAAACACAGACACATTGAATCAGATTGGATTTGGCGGCAAGGGCATGCGTTAAGGTTGTGATAATCCGTTGACTGGTATCACTTGAGTCTAATGCAACTTCAAGACAACCTTCCTTTTTACCGCAGAGCGTTTCCTGAAAAGACACCGTTGGCATAACTCCACCTTGCCATAGCAGCGTTCGAACAGCAGGAGCAATAATCGCAATCAGATCGTGTTTTTCCATTCCCTAAACCTTATCTTTCATTCGCCACTGGAACCTGTACAATATCAAAGCATTCTATTGACTGTGCTTTTTTATCCTAAATATTTTGCAACCACCGCCCGGCCAATTTTGGCAAAGGCTGCGATCCGGCTTTGAGCATCTTTATACACTGGGT
>DLFY01000216.1:0-5663 GCA_002482415.1 Phycisphaerales bacterium UBA7708 | reverse complement strand
ATGTGCCGCAACGACATAGGCACCTTCGACAAAAATTTCCTTTAAATCCTCCGGCACGGGGACACCGCCAACACAGGTCGGCTCCATCGGTATCACATCGAGGGTGTTATGTTCCGTCCCGGCAACCACCGCAATCCCGGCATTGCGGATTGCCGTCACATAATTTCGAAGCATCTGCGGCTTGTTGCGGATGGGTACCAATTCCACCATGTCAATCGATTCTGACTTGAGAGTTTCAATTAACTTTTCGATCGGATTTTCAAATTCACATATTGGTTCCGCCCCATCGGCCAGAATCGGATAGCAGACAATTCCGCCCAGTTCACCTATTAATTCTTTGGCCTGGGCCAGCGTCAAAAATGCTTCGGGCGCAAAGCAGGATTTGCCTGCCTTCATCAGGCTGGAACGAATCTGGCCCTGAATACCCACGGCATCTCCGGCATTTTTCACCGGTCCGAGGATGGATTCCAAAACAGTCTTGCGTTCTGACTGGGGAATCTGCTCAAATAAAACTTCCTGAAAGGCCTGGGCCAGATGGCGTTCCTGGAGATACACGGTTCCTGGATTGCATTTATGACGACGGGCAACACGGGCAATGATAACCGCATCATCAAGACCGGTTTTGACGTTGTGCCTGTCAAAGACTTCCGCCAGTTTACGGGTCATTTCGGCCATGCGTTTGGTATCGTTTTTGCGAATCGTGTCAACCAGCTCTTTGGCTCGCGGGGTCATCGCAGTAAAGCGGGTAATCCCTTTGCCGCAGATATAGGTCTTACCGGGATTGGCCGGGTCGTTAACGCGTATGCCCTGCTCGAGCAGCAACTGCTGCATGGAAATGATTTCAAGACCAAACAGGGGAAAGATTTTATTATGCCAAGCCATCGCGCCCAAGTCTTCATAGACTGCATAATCATAATAATTGCTCAGGCCAACAATCTGTACATTCTGCTCGGCAGCAAGCATAACCGCCTGCTCGACCGTATCAAAGGCCGAAAAATTCGGCGGCAGATGGATATGACTATTGACCGCGGGACACTGCTTTGGGCCAAATCCTTTGGCAGCAAGTGCATCAATCTGATTCGGCTGAACAACTCGTTTAATCGTATCTAATATGGATGCCATATATTTTGCGTTCCGTCTTATTTAATTTCTTTAGCTTCGGCGGTTATCTTAACCAGGCTGCGAGGCGGCAGATGCAGGGCCTGATCAAAGCTGTCTTCTGCGGCCTCCTTGACCGCTTCGCCAAGAGTCGGATGGGCAAACACCATCTCGGCCAACTCTGCGGCAGAGGCCTTTAATCCCAGCATCGCGGTTGCCGATTCGATAATTTCCGTCGCATTGTGCCCCAGGACATGAACACCCAGCAACGCGCCGCTGTCCCGGTGACGAATGACTTTCACGAAGCCTTCTTCTTCACCCACGGCCATAGCCTTGCCCAGAAAACCAATCGGGAACTGGCCAACTTTAACCGGGATATCCTTTTCCGCAGCCTGTCGGGAAGTCAATCCTACCGTTCCAATCTCCGGGAAGGTATAAACCGCACCGGGGATGGGAAGCGTGAAATCCTTGCCATGGCCAAGGGCATCTTCAACCGCTGCAACGCCATGAGCACTGGCCGCATGAGCCAAAAGACACCTGCCGTTGGCATCGCCGATGCAATAGACATCTTTTACCACCGTCTGCATACGGTCATTAACACGGATAAAACCGCGGTCCGTGGTCAATCCTATCGATTCAAGGCCTAAATCCTGTGTGGCTGGCCGGCGACCTGTGGCAACCAGAACCTTGTCGGCTTCCACTGTCTTGTCGCCGGAAAGAATGGCTTTGATTCCTCCCTCAACGGTCTTTAATTCCTCGACCTTGACGCCAGTATGGATTTTCATCCCACGCTTGCTGAATATCTCGGCCATGGCAACGCCAATCTGACGCTCCATTTCCGGCAGCAGGGTCTCCATCAATTCGACAATGGTCACCTCGACGCCGTATTCATGCATCATACAGGCAAATTCGCAGCCAATCACGCCGCCGCCGACAATCAACAGTTTTTTGGGAAGTTCTTTCCAGTGCAGCGATTCATCGGAGGTGCACACCAAGGCTGGGTCTGTCGGCCAACCGGGAATCCGTGCGGGGACAGAACCGGTTGCGATGATGACTTTGTCGGCAGTAATCAGACTCTTGTCGCCCTTGGCATCGGTAATCTGGACTTTGCCATGACCTGCGAAAGTAGCCTGCCCGGCGTAAAGTGTTACCTTGCGGGCTCCAAAGAGACTTTTGATCCCGCCGCGAAGCTTGGTCAGAACTTTATCTTTACGTTTCTGAATCTGTGTCCAGTCAAAAGAAACACCGCCAGACACATTAATTCCGTAATCTCCGGCGCGATGAATCTTATGAATCAGTTCCGCTGAAGCCAGCAAAGCCTTGGAGGGAATACACCCATAGTTCAGACATGTGCCGCCAAGGTGGTGTTTTTCGATAATGGCGGTTTTGGCACCCATCTGTGCGGCTTTAAGAGCGGCAACATATCCGCCCGGCCCGGCGCCCAGCACTGCGATTTGATAATGTTCAGTCATAGTTTTATGTCGTATAGAATTATTGTTGGTATTATACCGTGCGACGAGTTAACTCACAAGCTGTTCTGGTTTTTCCAGCATTTCTTTTAGTGTGACCATAAATTGTGCCGCCAGAACGCCATCAATCATGCGGTGGTCTGCCGCCAGCGACAGGGTCATCACCCGGGTCGGCTTGATGGAACCATTTTCCACCTTGATGTCCTCCCGAATGGCACCGACAGCCAGAATGGCCGACTCCGGCGGATTGATAATTGCCGAAAATTCTTCCACGCCGAACATGCCGAGGTTGGTAATGGTAAAGACGCCCTGCCCCACGCCTTCGACCTTGCCGTTGCGGGCGTTTTCAGCCATCTGGCGGGTTGCGGCAGCCAGTTGCGGTAATGTCATTCGGTCCACGTTCAGCAGCACCGGAACCGTCAGGCCTTTATCGGTCCCCACAGCAATCCCGATATTGACTGATGGATTTTCTACGATTTCGGTCGGGGTATATTGGCTGCGGAATGCTGCGTATTGGCGAATCGCCCTGCCGCAGGCCAATGTGATGAAATCATTGACGCTGCATGGGAATTTCTGCTTAAGCTGTTTATAGAGGTTAAATATCGCCTGCGCCTCAATGGTGAGTTTAATGTAGAAATGAGGTATATTCTGCTTTGAATAGGATAAATTCTGAGCAATCGCCTTACGCATTTTGCTGATTGGATATCGGACAAAATCACCCGGAACAGCGGGCGTATAGGCGGCCGGTTTGGCCCCGGCCAAATCGGTCGAAAGAATTCTTCCGCCCGGTCCGGAACCCTGACCGATAGAAGTGATATCCAATCCTTTTTCTGACGCCAGTTTTCGAGCGGCCGGGGAGGCTTTGAGTTGCCCTGCACCGACCGGGCTTACAGGCTGAGAAGCCGGAACCGCCGGCTTTGTATCTGTCTGCGGCACAGGGGCTTGTGTCGTTTTGGGTGAAGGAGCAGCAATTCCGCCCTGCGAGGCGATAAACGCCTCTACATCGGCTGCGCTATCGGCCAGGTAGGCTACCGGAGTCTTCACCGGAACGGACTGTCCTTCGGCAACCACAATCTTTGCCAGATTACCGGATTCCATCGCTTCGACTTCCATGGTGGCTTTGTCGGTTTCGATTTCGAAGATGACCTGACCGGCGGTAATTTTATCGCCCTCTTTGACTTTCCACGAAAGCAGCGTACCTTCTTCCATCGTCTGTCCGGCCTGGGGCATCAAAATCGGGACAACTTTGCCTGCGGGGGATTTCTTTTCCATAGATTTAACCTCTTGTTTTGCGGGTTGTTGAGGCTGAGGAGCAGATTGCTTTGGTGCGGCTTTCTGTTCTGGAACGGGTTTGGCAACAGCTTTTGGAAAGAGTTTTTCAAGAGCCTTTGCGACGTCTTCACCTTTGTGACCGAGAAGGGCCAGAGGTTGTGTTCCGTAAAAAGGCTTGCCGGGACCTACCAGAATTTTCAATAGCTCGCCGGACTGAGGGCATTCCAAGTCGACTAATTGGCCAAACGCTTCGATACGACCCAAAATCTGTCCTTTTTCAACAAATTGGGCCTCAGAAACCAGCCAATTGAGCATGACTCCCTCAGTCAGGCCGCGGGCTTTGGGGGGTATATTAATTATATACATATAGAATCCTGTTAATCCTTAAAACATTTGATACGAGCAATATTAAATCATATTCAATCATTATTCAAGCATTATTTTTCATTTTTGTATTGATTTTTTTGAATCATTATGTTTAAATTCCAATGTAAGCTTGGTAAATAACTTCAATTATTAAGATAAAACAATGACAACATCCATTCAGCAAAGACGCGAAAACATTCTGGCCAGCGCCTATCGCAGCGGACACGTCAATGTACGGCAACTGTCTGAGGGGCTGGGTGTATCGGAAGCAACCATTCGCCGGGATCTGCACGGACTGGCCTCGGAAGGTCTTTTGGAGTTGAATCATGGCGGAGCCTCTGTTATCCGGGGTTCGGNNTCGGATTATTCCTTCCTATCCAAATCCATGCGGAATGTCGAGGCCAAGCATATCATTGCAGAGCTGGCCGCTCAATTAGTCGCTGATGGGGAACAACTGTTTCTCGACTCCGGCTCAACCTGTTATGCCATGGCGGCATTCCTGCGGAGCAAACGGGGATTGTCTGTCATCGTCAATTCCGTCCGCACAGCCCAGGAGTTAAATGCACCGGGTATCAATGTGCTGATTCTCGGGGGACAATACCGGCCGGATCGGGTGGATACCATCGGCCCTATGGCCAGTGCTTCACTGGATAAGCTCAGAGGCTATCTGGCGTTTGTCGGCACCGACGGACTCGGGATGGATTTCGGGCTGACTGCGATTGACATCGAAAGCGCTCATATTTTCGGTCAGGCCGTCAAGAATGCAAGACAGTCGATACTTCTGGCAGACAGCAGCAAATTTGATGCGCCGGGACTTTATAAGATTGCCAACTGGACCGAGATCGCCAAAGTCATTACTGAAAAGCGGCCGTCCGATGCCTGGTGTGAGTTTTTTGCATCGCAGCATATTGAACTGATTTACCCGCAGGCAAATCCCTGCGACCCTCATAATAATCCATTAGGAGACAATAATGCCAAAGAATCAAATAGTTGATCCGCAGCAGATGCGTCAAAGCGGATATATTGAGTTTCAGCCGATACCGGTCAATCAATATAAAAAGACCATCAAGCAGGAATTAACCCGCTATAGTGCCGACGATCTGATGCGTATTCAGCGGGACATGACCCTGATTCGCACCTTTGAAACGATGCTCAATGAAATCAAGCTGCGCGGTGCGTGGCTGGGGATTGAATATTTTCATGCCGGTCCCGCCCATCTATCCATGGGGCAGGAAGCCGCCGCGGTCGGCCAGGCCTTTCATCTGAACATTGATGACCACATTTACGGCAGTCACCGCAGTCACGGTGAGATTCTGGCCAAAGGGCTTTCGGCTATCCAGAAGCTCGACGACCAGATGCTGATGAATATCATGAAAGCCTATTTCGGCGGCGAGTGTCTGCAGATCGTTGAAAAAGACGCGACCGGCACCTCCGTCAAAGACCTTGCTATTGATTTTC
>DLFY01000101.1:10232-14776 GCA_002482415.1 Phycisphaerales bacterium UBA7708 | reverse complement strand
TGAATTGATTGCGGTAATGGCCTCGGGGGTGAGCCTCAAACGGTTCATTGCCCCCATTATCGGGATTGCCGCGATTCTAATGAGTTTGCAGGTGGTGGTGCAGGAGCTGGCGATACCGAATCTGACGGGTCAGCTTATTCGCAGTCATGATGAACTGCCCGGCACCAAGCATTACGATTTGTGGTTTGCCTCGGATTCCAACGGCAATTTAATCAACACTTCGCGATATGATGAGAAAACACAGGCCATTGATCATCCTTTTATCATCGTCCGCAAGCGTATGGAACGCAGCGTTCAGATGGTGGTGACCGGACGCATCAAGGCTCAGAAAGCCGTCTATGACCGGCAGCGGGGCGGATGGGTGCTGACCGACGGAGAGATGCTCCAGATATCGGATTCATCGACTGCGGCGACTCCTTCGCGGCAGGTTTCGGCAGTGGACTTTTTTGCCAGCGATTTGACACCGCAGCAGATTCCCATGCGGCGGCAGGAAGGCTATAAATCGCTGCTGAGTTCGGCTCAACTGATGCAGTTGGCCAATAGCCAGGGGACACGGCAAAGCGACCTGGCGGAATTGTATTTACAAAAGCATACCCGGGTAACGGATCCGATTTTGAACCTGGTGATGCTGCTGGTGGCGCTGCCGGTGCTGGTTTGCCGGGATCCGCGGGATATGAAGACCGCTATTTTAATCAGCTTTGTGACCTCCACGAGCTGCTTTGTGCTGACGTTTGTGTGCAAAATGTTTGCGACAGAGCTGTTTTTTAACCTGCGTCCGGAGTTTTGGGCCTGGGCGCCGATTTTCATCTTTGTTCCCATCGCCTTTATCCAGATGGATTCCATGAAGACATAGGCCGTGCACAAGGTCCTATAAAACAAGATTTTATTTCATTTCAATCAGGGCATGGCGGGCGGATAATTTTATTTAAAATATTTTCTATATTATCTAAATTATCCATATTTACTTTGCCGATACTTTTCATAGGTTGTAATGTATTTGCTATTTTAACGGAGACCGTACTATGGAAAGTACACTGATTGAACAAAGACGAGACGTCAGGTCGGATTTATCCTGGCCTGTGAGTATCTGGCTTCCGGAGGCGAATCGCTTTTTTACCGGCAGAAGCGTCAATGTCAGCAAAGGCGGGGCATATGTCAGTGTGCCGATGACCACGCCGGTGCGTCCGGGGCACGAGGTCGAGGTGAATTTCCCCCGCACGATGTCGCTGGCCCGCCAAAAAGGTCAGTATGCCCGCATCAAAATGGGCAAGATTCTGCGTGTGGATCGGGCCGAGATGCTGCGTAACGGCAGTATTGGTCTGGCGATTCAGTTTGTATAGCACAGCCATTGCGCCGGCGGGGATCCTGCCGGATCGAGAGAAAACAAACTAAGCTGCTGCCTTCGTGACAGCAGCTTCGTACTATACTGATCGTGCTTGAAATTTTCCGGTTCGTCGCGGCTAAGTACGGTGGCATCAACCATTTGCTGCTTTTGCTCGCGGAATAATCATACCCATTGGGTATATTGTTTGCATTTATTCTTCACGGTATCCGATGGTGGTCGCATCGGGTTTGTTTTTCAATTCAATGACCAATCCCTCTTCCATCAGTTGTTTGCCGGTCATACGGCTCTGTGTTTTTGTGTTGTAATCGTTGAGCAGATAGGTCTTGTCGGGCTTTAAGCCGAAGAGCCTGAGCTGGGCCGAGGGGTGGATACTCTGGTCATGGCGAAAGGCCTGCACAAACCCTTCTTTGGAATCGGGGCGATAGAATTGCCAGGCGATCCAGTCTTTCTGAGACAGGGTGTAATCGGTCAGCGGGTAGTAATCGCCCAAATAATTGGGGGCGATATCCAGCCATTCCTGATAGAGTGCCATAATCAGGGCCTCGTCCACTGCGGCCCTGAAATCGAAGCAGCCGGTATTGGCCGGGCACATATTGCTGCGGCGAATATAGGGTCCGTATGCCAGAAGGCCCTGACCGGTGCCCCAGCCCCACCCCTGCGTATTGGATGGATTGTATGCGGTACCGTGAACGGGCAGCCAGAAGGACAGGCCATAGGTGTGTGCCTGCTGACCGAGGGGTTCAAAGAGGTAATCGCTTCTTAGCAGGGGGATGGAGCGGCGCATCGTTTCCAGGTCATTGCGGTGTCCGCCGGAGGCACAGGAATCAATCAGCATGCCCGGATGTCGCCGAAGCAGCTCGTCCCAATAGGCCAGGTATCCCATGACATATTTATTTTCGGTGATGCCCTGTCGGTCTGCGGAGTCGTTTTTCTGCCAGTATTCCAGCGGGTCGATGTTGTAATCCTGACGATACAAGTCGATGCCTTCGTCGGTAATGATTTTATCGATGTGGTTGACCAGCCAGTTCCACGCATCGGGATTGCCCAGATTCAGCAGTCCGCCGGCAGCGCCGCCCAGAATCCAGTCGGGGTGTTCGGTCGCCAGCCAGGTTCCCGCGGCCACACGTTCCGGCTCAAACCACACGATGGTCTTGACGTTTTTGCTGTGGGCATAGTCGCTGATCGCCCGCAGGCCGTTGGGGAATCGATTGGGGCTGCGGTCCACTTCCCAGGTGCCGGTCCACGGCCAGCCCTTTTCCGCGGCTCCCACATACCAGCCGGCGTCCATCCACCAGTAATTGATTTTGAGGCCTTTTTGCAGATAGCTGTCGATGAACTCTTTTTGATTCTGTTCATTGGCTTTGGTCATCTCGGCAAACTGATGGGAGCTGCATGCGGCAAACAGGGGCAGCGGCAGGTCTTTGCCGCCGGGACGCGGAATATTACAGCGGATCATCCACTGTCGCCAGCGATTCTGGGCATCGACCCAATTGCCGCCTTTCCAGAATTGAAGGACGATCATCGGTGTGCGGACGGTTTCGCCGGGCAGTAATTTGAAATGGGTCTTGTCCTGCCCAGCCGTCAGCGACAGGGTGCTGTCGGCGTCTCTGTGATACTTTGCGTACCAGCGGCCCGCCCAGCTTACCACGACAATCATCCCTTCATCGCCGCCGTCGATAGTGTAATAGGGCCAGCATCCGCCGGTGGCCCGGCCGCCGGATGGGGCGAAGGTCCATTCTTTGCCGGGTTCAATCCCGGTGCACTGCGGGGCAAAGTCCTCGGCGTTGACACGGGTGCCGATCCAGTGACGCAGTTGATAGGGCTTATCTTTGACACAGGCAAAACGGGCGTCAATGGCCCTGAGATTTTCAATGATGGCGGTGTCGGCTTTGCCGGTGTTTTTGAGATAGACGGTCCATTCGATGGTCTTGAAATCGCTGTATTCGAGGACTTCCCAGCGAAGCTCAAGGCCGCTGTCGGGGTTGTGCCATACGAGCGCGTGCGAAGTGCGGTTTGCATCTACTTTGTTGTGGGAGATGCTGAATGCCCAGGTCTTGAGGAATTCCTGCGAGGGCTTGCCGTCCAGTGTGAATGAAAATGGCGGCTGAATCGCTTTGTTGTCGGCAATTGGTGACGCCGTATCCGGGATGCCGATTTTAACCTGCGGCGACAGGATGCTCCACAACAGCCAGTCTCTGGAAACCGAGGCGGCATCGATTGGCTGCGGAGACGATTCCGCCTGGGTCCAGGGCTGCGACATACAAAAACACAACGATACTAACAGTAATGCAATTCGGCATTTATTCATACGCTCACCCTTATCTCAATCGTGATATTTTTCGCATCAAAACAACAGTGGAAATCAAAAACCAGTCAATTCGGATGCTTAAAGTATTTTATATAGACGTACACATTCCTTGCCGAGTTACGTGTCTGTTGAAACCAGATGCCGCTGTGGTTAGACTTCCAGAATCTGCATCTGGCGAATAAAGGTGTCGGCTTCGGCCATGGAGTTTTCCATTTCCCGAATCAGCAGCGAGATTTCTTTTTCGATGATGCCCAGCTCCCCTTCCAGTGAGGCAATGGCCTGGGCATTGAGGTTGTGCTTGATGAACAGCACCTGGTCCTTAAAAGAGGCTAAAACCGGATAGATTTTGTCGCGGGCCTTTTCCATGGCCGCAATCATCTTATCACATTTGACGCGTGTGGCTTCGAGCTTGGTTTCGCTGGATTTACGCAGGGCGGGGCTGGAATACTGGTCCAGTTCATCTTCCCATTCGCGGAACAGGCTCTTGGCGACCCGGCGGACATCTTCGATGCGGCTTTCGACGGTTCGGGTGCGGGATTCGCATTTGTCATACTGGGATTTGAGCGTTTTATATTTTTCATCCAGAAGGGTGCCTTTGTAGCCCACCACACTCCGGAATTCATCGAGGGCGGTGGCAAACTGCTCCTTGGCATCCAACTGAGCGTCTCGGGCGGACTGGACCCGGCTGACCAGAATATCCTTCTTTTGTGCTCCGAAGGCTTCTTTGGTGGAGTCCATCATGCGGCTGCAGCCGGCCATAAGCATCATGCCGACCAGAAGACTGGCAACAAGTACGGTTTTTTTCATAGACGATATCCCTTCATTTCATTTTAACAGGTCTGTCACATCCTTGCATCAATACTATTATACGAAGCTGGTGCGGCGGGGCAA
>DLFY01000101.1:7116-10216 GCA_002482415.1 Phycisphaerales bacterium UBA7708 | reverse complement strand
CATTTTGCCGCGAAGATGGTTACTGAACACATGGAAACGGTATATAACCGCGCCTCGGGCGGACCATTTCATCCGGGAATCAGGTTAAAATGGCGACTATGGAAACCATAAATACAAACATTGTTCCGCTGACACGGATTCAGAAGCTGATTGGTCGGCTGATGCACCAGTCCAAGCAGACCAAAGCCAACGGCTATATGACGATGCAGGCGGATCTGACGGAATTGACAGCGATGCGGCGGGAGTACTGCCGCAAGGCCCGCGTTCGTGCCACCACCAACGACTTTTTTATTCTGGCCATGGCCCGTGCGGTCAAAAAATACCCGCTGCTGGCCGCGACGCTCGATGAAACACGCGATAATCTGGTGGTCAGCGGTGCCGTCGGCATCGGATTTGCCGTGGCGGCGCCGCAGGGGCTGGTGGTGCCGGTACTGCACGATATGGGCTCCAAAAGCCTGATAGAGGCTGCCGCGGAAAGCGAAATGCTGCTGGCCAAGGCCCGTTCCAACAAGCTGACGCCGGATGATTTTGACGGGGCCAATGTCGTTCTGACGGGGCTGGGCATGTTTGGCGTGCATCAGTTTTATGCGATTGCACCGCCATCGGCGACAGCAATTGTCTCTATTGGGATGATTGAAGATGCGATTGTGCTCAAGGATGACGAAATGCGTGTTCGAAAAATGATGGATGTCTCACTGGCCTATGACGGTCAGATTATTGATGAATTTTATGCCGCCGGTTTTCTGCGCTGCATCGTGGATCAGCTTGAAGACCCCTGGGTCTTGACACGATAACCTGTAAAAAAACGCGCGGAATGAAAAAAAAGATTGACAACGGCATGTTAAACTATTATTTTGTAATACAGTAGTCAATTAAAGGCTTTGCAGAAAGCCTTTTCCGAATAAGGTTGCTTCCTCTTTCATCCACGAAGCAGCCTTTTTTATTTCCCTTCCTGAGTATCCGGCGAAGCAGGCGTGTTGCTGTAAGCCGTTTCCACGACTGAATTTTCCGCAACGGGTGAAGTCTCTGACGGTGCGGGCGTTTCCGCAGGCATGGTGTCAGCAGGTGCGGCGGGTGCGGTGGTGTCTGTCGCAGGCTGGGCTTCGGTCGCTTCCGCAGCAGGTTCACTGGCCGTATCGAGTTGGATGTCAAAATTGCCTTCAATTTTTCCCGTGTGCACAAACTCCGCCACCGCCAGATAATCCGCTGCTCCATGACAGGACGGTTCATATTCGAAGATGCTCTTGCCGTAGCTGGGTGCCTCGGCCAGTTTGATATTGCGGCGGATATGCACCGGGACGATCTGGGCGCCGGCCCAGGGGCTGTTCTGATTGCGGGACCCGGTCAGGAATTTTTCGATATCCTGCCGCACTTCGGCCGACAGGCTGGTGCGGGCATCAAACATGCACATCAGAATCGCCGTGACATGCAGGGCGGGATTGATGCGGTTGTTGACCAGTGCGATCGTCTGCAGCAGGCGGCTGAAACCCTGCAGGGCAAGGAAATGCGGCTGAACGGGGATGATGACTTCTTCAGATGCTGCCAGTGCATTGAGCGTCAATAAGCCCAGCGACGGGGGGCAGTCGATAATCATATAATCAAACTCGTTTTCGACCTGGGCGATGGCCTGGCGAAGGATGATTTCGCGTCCGACTTCATTGACCAGTTCGGTCTCGGCTCCGACCAGCTCGATCCCGGCACCCAGAATCCAGAGATTGGACCGCACCTTGACTGCGGCATCGTGAACACCGGCCTGGCCGGACAGGATTTGATAGGCTCCGCAGCCGGGCTGCTCGGCGTCAACGCCCAGATGGATCGTCAGGTGGGCCTGCGGGTCCAGGTCAATCACCAGAACGCGAAAACCGTGCGCCGCCATGGCGGCTGCGATGTTAACGACGGTCGTTGTTTTTCCGACGCCGCCTTTTTGATTGAGAACTGCTATTTTCCTCACAGTGTCTTCCCGGATAATAAGGTCTGCAATTTATGAAGGCTGGCCGGCGGCGGGATTGGTCTGTCCCGGCCGAAGCAGTTTCAGGATCGAGTCCAGCACCCCGTTGACGAAGCGCGGGGATTGTTCCGTGCTGTATTTTTTCGCCAGCTCGATGGCCTCATTGACCACGACTTTGCCCGGGATATCGGGACAAAACTGGAGCTGATAGACCGACAGACGCAGGATGCTTCGGTCCACCTGCGACATCCGCGATAATTTCCATTTCGCTGCGGCCTGGGCGATTTTATCATCGCAGTCGTCGATATTCTGCCAGGCGCCCTGGGTCCATTGCTCGGCAAGCTGAATGGTCATCGAGTCGCTGGTTTGTTCACGGAAGAACCGTCCCAGCCAGGGCATGAGTTCCTGTCCCTGCACATCCAGTTGGCACAGCGCCTGCATGGCAAGCTCCCGGGCCAGCGTGCGTCGATCCTGTTTGGTTTCGCCGAGTTGAGAGTGATTATTGGGTGTTTTCATTCGCCAGGAGGGTCTTGAGTATCTCAGGTTCGACGGCAAAAACCGTCCCGTGTCGCAGACCTCTGGGGTAGCGAAGCTGAGAAGAAATGTCTTCCCAGTTCTTAAGGTCTTTGGACCGCAGTGCACCGTATTTGCCTTCGGTGTATTTATCAAAATACAGGTACCACCATTCGCCGATCTGGACCGCAGTGGGGCCTTCGGCCCAGTATTTGCCGGTGATGGCATCGGAGGCCGGACTCCAGGGGCCTTCCGGACGGTCGGCGGTGCTGATGCGGATATTTTTTTCCGGCGGATTTTTGGTTTCATTCTTCAGGAACATCACCCACTTGCCGCCGGCCTGAATGATGGTCGAGTCGATGACATTAAAGCCCGGCTCCAGCAGCAGTTTGGTTTCGCTGTACGTTTTAAAATCGCGGGTGGTCACATAATAGATGCGGTGATTGTTGTCGCCGCCTTTTTCGGTTTCCGGGAAACGTCCGGGGATGGTCGTGGCCCAGAAAATCAGGTATTGTTTGGTTTGGGCATCATAAATCAATTCCGGTGCCCAGCAGTTCTGAGCCGTCGGTTCGTGCTCCATAACGGGGATATATTGTTGTTCGGACCAGGTTATCAAGTCTTTGGAACTGGCATAGCCGA
>DLFY01000101.1:6093-7056 GCA_002482415.1 Phycisphaerales bacterium UBA7708 | reverse complement strand
GGCTTCAGATACGACTTGCCCTGATTGAGAGCTTTCCATTCAAGGCCGTCAGGGCTGCAGGCCAGGTGCAGCCCATCCTGTCCGTTATCAACAAAATAGCTGAACAGATACACCGGCTTTTGAGCCGTTGTATCCGACCCGGCCAGGCAGCCCGCATGCATCATGGCAATCAGGCACAGTGTGCAGAAAATCAACAGCGACTTCGAATACATGGTTACGACTCCATTCCACAAGGGATTACAGTTTTGTGATGACATCGGCCATTTCGATGGCGGCCAGTGCGGCACTGGCGCCGGCATTGCCCTGTTTGGTGCCGGCCCGCTCGATGGCCTGTTCGATTGTTTCGCAGGTCAGCACGCCGAAGATGGTGGGCACGCCGGTATCATAGTTGACCGTCGCCACGCCGCGGGAAATCTGCTGACAGACATAATCATAATGGCTGGTCTGGCCGCGGATGACGGCACCCAGACAAATGACGGCGGAATAATTGCCGCTGTGTGCCATCTTTTTGGCCGCCAGGGTAATTTCAATCGTCCCGGGCACCCAGGCCACGGTAATCTGTTCATCGGCTGCGCCGTGCCGCTGGAGGCAATCAATGGCGCCGCCGAGCAGTTTGCTGGTAATAAACTCGTTAAACCGGCTGACTACGATGCCGAAATTGTGCTTGCCGGCAACGAGCTGACCTTTAATTTCCTTAACCATAAGCTGGCTCCGTAAGGGTCTTGTATTGTTTACTTATCCTGACGTTTATTCTGCATTATCGGACCCCGTTGGGCGAGCGGTAAAAAAAAGTCCGTTTCGCCGAACAGGGATTTTCTCGGGTATCTCTTAAGCTCTGCAATTGTAAGGGCTTAAGCCCTTTGATGCCAGCAAAAAGTTTTTTAAAATCATTTTTGCCGACAGAATCCTGACCGGCGGCTAAGCAGGGGCGGCGGCGGGCCGATACAACTTGCGGAAACTACA
>DLFY01000101.1:1845-6080 GCA_002482415.1 Phycisphaerales bacterium UBA7708 | reverse complement strand
AACGCGTTTCAGAAAAGCGGATATAATATGACAGAATCATCTTATTATGAAGACGACAGCAGCCTGAACGGCTGGGAACAGGCCGAACAGAGGGTTGCCGAGGCCTATGAATTCTATGAATCCGGGCAGATGCAGGACGCTCTCGATAAGCTCAATGAAGCGGTGACGATGAATCCCGGCTGTGTGGCCTGGCATTTTAATCGCGGTCTGACTCTCGATGCGATGGATCGGTATGAAGAGGCCATCGCCTGTTATCAACAGGCCCTTGAACTGGCCCCCAGTGATGCGGAAATCCTCAACTGTCTGGCCGTGGATTATACCCGCACGGTGCAGTATGACCTGGCCGTGGCGACCTTTGAAAAAATCGAAACGATTGATCCGTCGTATGAACCGGCCTACTGCAACTGGATTATCGCCTACACCGAAATGGAGCAGCACGACAAGGCCGAGCAGATGTTTTATATGGCTCAGCAGATCAATCCGGAATGCCCCATCTGTTTTTATAACATCGGCAATTCGCTGTTTTCCCGCGGCAATTATGTGCGGGCCATCTGGTGCTGGGAAAAGACCGCCGAACTGGAACCGACCCATCCGCAGATTCATTATCGCATCGCTCAGGCCTGCTGGGCGGACGGTCAAATCAACAAGGCAAAAGATTATTTCCTGCGTGAACTTCGCCGCAATCCCGGCCATATTGATGTACTGGCCGACTATGGCGTCTTTTTACTGGAACAGGGGCATATCTCGCAGGCGGCTGAAAAGTTTCGCTGGATTCTGGAACTGCGACCCGAATTTGCCCAGGCGATGTTTTATCTGGGGGAGATTTGTCGTCTCGAGGAAAATCTCGACGAGGCGATGGCCTGGTACACTAAAGCCAAAACGACTGAAACGCAATTGGCCGGGCCGCGTTTTCGCATGGCACAAATCCGGTTGTGGCAAGATCAGCCTGATGGTGTTGCTGAACTGCTCAGAGATGAAATCAAACTGGCCTGCGACGATGAACAAATTATGCTGTCAATCGGACAGATGCTGATTCGGCTGGGCGAGTACAATGATGCGTTGCCCTGTTTTCTGCGCGTGCTGGACTCCAATTCCGAACAGGGCAGGGCGTATTTCGGCATCTCAGCGATTCTGATGCATCGACGCGACCTCGAAGGCTGCCTGCAGTTTCTGGAACATGCCATTGGGGTTGATGTCCGTGTGTTGTCTGCGTATCTGGGAGCGGCCCTGATTCATACCCGCCAGAACAATTACCAGCGTGCCTTCCAAATCCTCCATAAGGCCAAGTCCCTGCTGGGCAATTCCTGGCGGCTGAGGATCTGGATGGCAAAAGTCTGGATATGCAGGCTTCGCTATGCGACAACACATCGGTTCTTTCCAAAACACCAGCATGGCGATTAAGATATGTAATGATATTTAAATGGCTTATGGTGGTGTAGGGGGGGGATGAAAAACGGGAAAAGCGACTCGTGGTGTCCCATTTCAGAGTAATTCTACACGGAAATCTTTTCGTAAAAATAGGTAATAATCCCGATTGAAACACGCTCCTGTTTTTTGCATAATATCACCTATACTCCAATCAGAACTGGTTTGGAGCCTGGAGGGTGATAGTTGCCTGCGATTGCTTCCGGAGGGATTCGCAGGCTTTTTTTATGCGCACAAATCGGCTCTTTTCAAATGGCCTTCTCTCAGATATAGTTACGGCAGTGTATGTGTGGAGTGTATTGACATTTTTCCAGGAATAGAAGACCTTATGACGGTGACGGTCGATTCGCTCGGATTATCCGGCGGGCATATTCAATTTATTCGTAAACGCAGGGTGAAGAATCTTCGCATCACCGTTCGCCCCGACAAAACGGTTATCGTAACGGTGCCGTGGCTGTGTCCTGTCGGGTATGCCGAAGACTTCGTTCGCTCCAGACAGCCCTGGATTCAGAAAATCTTGAGCAAATTGGATCGATTAAACCAGAATCGTCAGACGGTCCCGTTTTCCGCTCAGGAACTGATTGACGGGCAGAATCGCTTATTTCAGCGACTCCAGGAATTAGCCGGCCGGCACGGTTTCTGTTATCGCAGGGCCGCCTTTCGCAATCAGAAAACCCGCTGGGGCAGTTGTTCTTCGCAAAATAACATCAATTTGAATATTCATCTGCTGATGCTGCCGGGGCATTTGCAGGATTACATTATCCTGCATGAACTGGTGCATACCGAGTACAAAAATCACTCCCCGGCCTTCTGGGCCAGACTGGACCAGGTACTTGACGGCAAGGCCCGACAATATAATCAGGAAATGCGGAATTATCGTACAGGCGTGATTGCCTGAGCCTGCTGCACCACAAAACCCAGGCGTTACGGTGAAAGGACGGATGCCATGAAAAAGAAAATCGTAAAAAATCCGGTTGCGATTGTGACGGGTTCCGGCCAGGGGATTGGCTTGTGTATTGCGCGTTATTTTATTGCCGTCGGAGTGCGTGTTGTGATTGCCGAGAAAAATCCCGTGTTGGGAAAAAAGGCACAAAAGCTCCTCGGTCCTGAGTCTATTTTTATTCAAACAGATGTTTCAAGCGAGCAGTCCGTGCGTTTTATGATTCAGCAAACGATAAAACAGGCCGGGCAAATCGATTATCTTGTCAATAATGCCGCCAGTGCGGACAATAAACCTATCGAAAAGCTGACGTATGCATCATGGAAAAACGTCATCAACACCAATCTTTCGGGTGTTTTCCTCTGCGCCAAATACGCTGCCAAGTATCTCCGCAAGAGCAAGGGCGTCATTATCAATATTGCTTCGACTCGCGCGGTGATGTCGGAGGCCAATACAGAGGCCTACTCGGGATCCAAGGCGGGAATCGTCGGTCTGACTCATGCTTTGGCGCTCAGCCTCGGACCTGCAATTCGGGTCAACTGCATCAGTCCCGGCTGGATCGACACACGCAGCTATACTGAAAAGCCCGCTTTTCCGCCTCTGACCAAAGCCGACCACAGACAGCACCCGGCAGGGCGTGTCGGCAGGCCGGAAGATATCGCTGCCATGGTTCTGCATCTGTGTTCGGTGCAGAGCGAATTTATCACCGGACAGAATTTTATTGTTGACGGCGGCATGACAAAGAAGATGATATACATCTAATACCGTTACGAAGGCTACAGAACATTCATCAGGAGACAATCTTATGTTAAGGACAATGATCGTGAGCATGACAGCAGGTATCGTTACTCTTGCGGGCTGTTCGTCGAAAACAGCACAACCCCCCGTTCAAACCGGACAGCATCCCCAGACGATGACCAGGTCTGTTTCGCGGGATGTAACAATGAATTATCTGTTATATCTGCCCAAAGATTACGGCAAAGTAGATAAAAAATGGCCATTGATTCTGTTTCTGCATGGGGCCGGCGAACGCGGCAGTGACCTCAATCAGCTCAAAGCTCACGGTCCGTCCAAGCTGGCCGCTCAGGGCAAGGATTTTGATTTCATTATTGTCTCTCCGCAGTGTCCGCAAAATAACTGGTGGCCCAATCTGGCGGAGGATTTGATTGTTCTGGTCGATGATGTGAGCGAAAAATACAGTGTCGATACGAGCCGGCTTTATGTGACCGGCCTGAGCATGGGCGGTTTCGGCACCTGGACCCTGATTGCAAAATATCCCAATAAATTTGCCGCAGCCGCCCCGATTTGCGGCGGCGGAGATGTCACGATGGCACGCTATAACGCCGGCTCACTGCCCATCTGGGTATTTCACGGAGCCAAAGATAGCGTTGTGCCTCTGAGCCGCTCCGAAGACATGGTCAAGGCCTATCAGCTGGGCGGCAACAAAAATGTCAAGTTCACGGTTAACCCCGAAGCTGACCATGATTCCTGGACTCTAACCTATGATAATCCAGAATTATATGCGTGGTTTTTGCAGCATCATAAATAAGTCTTATAATTAATATTTCTAATATTGTGATAAAAAATAACTATAATAGGAATTTGCTGCGAACATTTAGGATATATCAGTCGAATAATTCCTATTAAAGAATAATTCTGAATTAATGCAAACCCGGTTTTCAAAGTATTTTTGACAGATTGGGTAAGGAAAAGAACTAATAATCTTGCAAAAAGGCTGTTTTTTCCTATAATGCCGGGGCTGTTGAGCAGGGTCAATCCCTGTTCATGCAAATCCGGCCGAGTGGCGGAAAGGCAGACGCTGGGGATTTAAAATCCCCTGCCCGCAAGGGCGTGTGGGTTCGATTCCCAC
>DLFY01000101.1:0-1840 GCA_002482415.1 Phycisphaerales bacterium UBA7708 | reverse complement strand
CTTGCCGGAAAACAGAAGGCCTGTATGGGTCACGAATGAAACCGAGATTTTCGGGAGGTAAATTATGACAAAGCCAGTACAGTTACAGGACATCGAGCGTCCGAATTTGTATCGTGATGTGTTCCCCTACACAGAGTTTCCAAAGGTCACATTTGATGCCGATTCGGTACCGATGGAAAATCCCCAGGACATCTGGATTACTGACACAACGTTCCGCGATGGTCAGCAGGCCCGCGCGCCGTACAGTCCTGAACAGGTCCTGAAAATCTTCGATTATCTGCACGCTATCGACGGTGACACCGGCCTGATTCGACAGAGCGAATTCTTCCTGTATTCCGACAAAGACCGCCGGGCGGTGGAACTGTGCCGCAACCGGGGATATCAATTCCCGGAAATCACCGGCTGGATTCGGGCGACGATTGCTGATTTCAAGATTGTCAAGGAACTGGGACTCAAAGAGACCGGGATTCTGACCAGTGCCAGTGACTATCATATCTTCCTGAAGCTCAAGAAGACCCGTTCCCAGGCGATGCAGGCCTATCTGGATATCGTCAAGGCCGCCCTCGATACGGGTATTCTGCCGCGCTGCCATCTCGAAGACATCACCCGTGCCGATTTTGACGGATTCATTCTGCCGTTTGCCGCGGAACTGATGAAATTGTCCCAGCAGTATAAAACGCCGGTCAAGATTCGTCTGTGCGATACGCTGGGCTTTGGTGTGCCGTTTGCCAATGCGTCCCTGCCTCGCGGCGTGCCGAAAATGGTGTATGCCCTGCGTCAGCTCGGCGTGCCCGGCGAATGGCTCGAATGGCACGGCCACAACGACCTGCACAAGGTTGAAGTCAATGCCGCCGCGGCCTGGCTGTATGGCTGCAAAGCCGCCAACTGCTCGATTTTCGGCATGGGTGAACGCACCGGCAATCCCCCGCTGGAAGCGCTGGTGATCGAACACGCCCAGCTTCGCGGGACCAATCCGAAGGTCAATTATGCGGCGATTACCGATTTGGCCAATTATGCCAATAAGGAACTGGGCTTCAACCTGCCGGCCAACTATCCGCTGGTCGGCAAGGATTTCAACGTGACCCGCGCCGGCATTCATGCCGACGGTCTGTTGAAGAATGAAGAGATTTACAATTGCTTTGATACGCTCAAGCTGCTCAAACGGCCCGTCGGGGTTGCCATTACTGATAAATCCGGCGCCGCAGGCATCAAGCACTGGATCGAAGAACGGTATGTCATCGACATTCCCAAGCACGACCCATATGTGCTGGCGATCAAAGACAACATCGACGCCGAATACACCGCTGACCGTATTTCTGCGATTTCCGATGAGGAAATGGAAAAGTGGGTCAAAGAGTTGTTTGGCGATAAACTTCCGCCCCGGAGGTAAACTTGGCCGGGCGTGCGGTTGAGGCGATTCTTTTTGACCTGGGGCAGACGCTGCTGGAATTCAGCAAATTGCGTACAAACCGGTTGTTTGCCGTCTCTGTCCGGGCCAGTTATGCATGGTTGAAACAACACTCTCAGCCGGTACCGTTCTTCCTGCGGTATCGGCTGAAGCATTTATTCGGCCTGTATCTGCACCTGATTTATTCCACCCTTACAGGCAATGATTTTGATTCCCTCGAATTGCTCAAAGGCTACGGCAAGCGCTATGGCTTTACCCTCAGCGACCAGCAATACAAGGAGCTCAACTGGATCTGGTATGAGCCGCTCAGCAAGGTGGCCTTTACCGAACCGAATCTCAAAGAGACGCTGATTGCCCTGCGTGCGATGGGCCTGAAACTCGGGATCGTCTCCAACACTTTTGTCAATAAAGACAGCCTCCAGCGGCATCTGG
>DLFY01000099.1:13853-19843 GCA_002482415.1 Phycisphaerales bacterium UBA7708 | reverse complement strand
TTAATAAAAATGCGAAAGTTTACGGTAATAATGTTTAAAATAATTAAAAAATTCCGATCTATACTGTGTATGATTTTAGGGGCTATCCTTTTTATAGTCGGTCATGATATTTATCATTATTATCGATTTACTCAAGATATCAATACCCTTGGAGTGTCTAATGATTATGACCGATTATATAAGATTACATCTGCCTTTTGGAATACAGAAAAATATTCTGTTATTACGCAAGCACTAATCGGACAGGAAAGGATTCAAAACCAATCGCCCTCAGTAGAGGCAAGAATGGCAGCCCTTCATGCAATTGAAGATTCTGAATATTTTTCCCTTATTCCTTTGGCCCTGCAGGGCGGAATGCTCAATTCGAAAAAAGAAATACGAGAAGAATCCATCCGCATATATGATAGAATCTTGGGCAGGTATTATCGCGGCAACTTATTTACGATAGCCAAGCGCCTTGAAGATGAAACATCCCCCGAAATCTTTGATAAAAAGATGGACCTGCTTGCGCGGTATCTCTACATCAGCAAGGAAGAGCTGCTTGAAAAATACAAAAAAGACGGTCCCCGGCCATTTACTGATTTTGTCTATGAAAAATTAAAAAACACCTGCCTTCCAGAACAAGATGAGAATGCAAGTGAGATGACAAGTGAGAAAACAGGAATAGCAGGGGAGGGGGGGGCCGCACTCACACAAAATATTATTTCATAGAACTCAGTAAATGGCAGCGACACCCCCTTTACTTGTTGCAGGGTTGAGGCATCAGTTCCGAAGGGTGTGTCCCGCCACATAAGGGTTGAGATAAATTATAATGCCGTCGATTCATAAAGACAATTTCTTGAAGGTTTGGAAGTCGTTGTAGCGGCGTCAAATCACCATCAACGATATTCGTATCTTCATAAAAAAGAAATTCTTTAAGTTTCTTTAAATTCTCTATGGGTTTTAGACTCTCTATTTTACTACTATTATTCAAAAACAATACTTCAAGATTTTCAAGGTATTCTATTGGCCCAATATTGCCTATCTTGCGGCAGGTATTTAGTTCTAATCGCTTTAAATACTTGAGGTTTTCAATCCCGCTTAAGGTCTCTAATTTGGTTGCTAAATTAACTTCCAGCGTTTTTAGTTTTTGAAGTGCAGATAAATCGCCTATCTTTTTAATATTGGTGATGCTTAACCATAGGAATTCAAGGTCAGTAAAACGCGAAAACTCAGACAAATCACCTTGCTTGGTATTAAATCTGTATATGCCAATCTGTTTAAGGCCGTCACAGTCAAATAGTGATCTGACATTATTATTCCAATTGAGATATGTTTCTTTAAGCTGTGGAAAAAAGGCAAGATTAATTTTCTTCTTCACAATACAACTTAAAGATAAATTCTCAAGTCTATGCAGCGACTCTAAGGGCTTGGGGTCATGTAAAAATGCGCATAAAATACCAACTGAGATAATAGTATTCTTTAGCTCGGCCAAAAAAGACAAATCGTCTCCTCGCCAACCCCAGGCAATATTCATATAAATATCCCTAATTCCGTTTGACAGACAGTATTTTGTCATATTGGAATTCCACTCGTCGTTTACAATGAATTGTCTGCCATTTTTTCCTTCTCGTGTAACCATAACACTTTTCAATTTTTTTAGAAAAGAAAGTCCTTCGAATTTCCAACCCAATGATGGATTCAAATGAATCTCTTTGATGTCATGAGTCAGACAGTAGTCCGTCATCTCTTCATCCCATTCGGTTTTAGGAATGAATAGCTTACCGTATTTTCCTTCTTTTATATCATGCTTTCTCATGCGTCCCCTCTATTCCCCTGAATAGTCTCGTTTGCCTTTGGTTTCCAGACAGGTCTTTGTTTTTCGAGTTCTTATTCACCCATCTTACGGAACCCTGTCCCCGGCAATTTTGTTTTTCTTCCGGACCGGCTCGACCTGTAAAACCAGCCTGCCCTGTTCGAGCTTGAAGCTCTTGAGCCGCACGGTATAATCCGAAATCGTCATCACCGGGTCAAAGGATTGATTGTTAATCACGCCATTGATAATCGGTGCCAGCTCCCCATCGTCCTCCGGCACGAGGTACTCATCGGCATACTGCCGGGCCAGCTTGGAAGCGATTCCTGTGACCGGCAGCGCTCCCAGGTTGACTGAACTGATATTCAGATTGAGCCGCCCGGCCGAATCCATCGTCGGCAGGGCCGTAACCGACAGAACACTCGTTGCATTCTTGTACCCGATGGTCGTCATCAGAACAATCGCCTTTGGCGTAAATGTCACCACAGGCGCGGCAAACGAAAATCCGCTGTATTCTTCCGGCTCCGGACACTGCGAAGCGAAGATTTCATTGGCACCCTGCTGATCAATCGCCAGTTCAAACGGTCGGTCAAGCTGGATATTGTTGAAAAAGTCCGGCCCGAGCTTGTGCGTCAGGTACTGACTGACCTGCCCGTCCGGCGGAGCCGCCGCAGGCTGATAGGCTCTGGGCGTATGGCCCAGCAGGACTAATCCCACCGCCAAAATCAATAATGCAAACAAAATCAAAAATAAAAAGGCCTTCAGCCCGCTGTGCCGTTTTTTTCTGCCGGTCGTTGTCATACGTTTATTTCTATATCCAATCAGGACTTAAATTCAGTACAAATCCTTGTTTTTTACCGATAAATCCAAAGTTTAATTAAATTCGTTCTTGCCCGATACGCCATAGGCGAGTATAGTGTTTTGTCAAAAGAATGCGAGATTGTAAATTATTTTTGATCCAAAAGAAAGGATGTACTTGTGGCAAGTCATTTTGCAGATAGATTGGCCGAAGTGGTAAAAAAGAAAAGCACGCCCCTGATCGTGGGCCTGGACCCGGTCTATAGCCGGCTGCCCCAGAACCTGCGGTACGGACGCGGCGATGGCGAAACCGATTTGCCGGCGGCAATCGATTCGATATTTGAATTCTGCATTCGCACGCTCAAAGTGGTCGCGCCGATAGTCCCCGCAGTGAAAATCAATATTGCCTATTTTGAAAAATACCTCTGGGAAGGCGTTGAAATCTATTATTCGCTGCTGTCGGAGGCCGAGGCACTGGGTATTGAAGTCATCGGTGATGTCAAACGCGGCGATATCGGCCACACCGCCGAGTGCTATGCCGACGCTCACTTAGTCAACCCGGAATTCGACGAGATGGATGCCATCATTACACCGGACGCCATCACCATCAACGGCTTTGCCGGTGCTGAGGGGATTATTCCTTTCGCCGACAAAGCGGATGAGCAGGGCAAAGGCGTATTCGTCTGGGTGCGGGCGAGCAATCCTTCCGCAGCCGTCATTCAGGACTTTGCGGATGCCTCCGGCGTCAAGATGTACGAAAAACTGGCCGGCGTCGTCGGCGAAATCGCCAATCAGCCCAAACGTATCGGTAATTCCGGATACAGTAATGTCGGTATGGTCGTCGGCGGCACAAGCCCCCAGGAAACCACCGCTCTGCGTCAGAAATATCCGAAATGCTGGTTCCTCGTTCCCGGATACGGTTCACAGGGTGCCACCGCCGCCGATTGCGTTCGCTTCTGCGACAACAACGGCCAGGGCGCGCTGATTAACGCCTCTCGGTCAATACTGTATGCCTTTAACGATGCCAAATACAGCCAGCAGTTCGGCGATAACTGGGAAAAGTGCATCGAGCAGGCCGCGATCGACGCCAAGATCGAAATTTCAAAAGCACTCTAAGCATTTGCCGATATACAAAGGTGTTTCATAAGGTGGGTCTATGCCCACCTTTTTTATTTTCCACAGGAAGCGAACGAGGTCTATGAAAACGAATTGTCTGAGCGGTAAACGTATTGTTGTCATGGGTTTAGGGCGTTTTGGCGGCGGCGAGGACAGCGCCCTGTTTGCCTGCAAGTCAGGCGGCAAGGTGCTGGCAACCGACCTGGCCAAGCCCGAGGAACTGGCCAAAACCCTCAAGCAGCTTGAGGGAGCGGATATCGAGTATCGACTCGGCGAACATCAGATGGACGACTTCACAACCGCAGATGTCGTGATTGTCAACCCGGCAGTCCCCCCGAATAACAAGTTTATCGCCGCCGCCCAAAAAGCCGGGGCGACGATTACCTCGCAAGTGGAGTTGTTTTTCCAGCTTTGCCCCGCTCCGATCATCGGCATCACCGGCTCCAACGGTAAAAGCACCACGACTTCGCTGATTTATCACCTGCTGGCAGCCGGCGAAGGCCAGAAACAGACTATTCCTTATAATAAGGTATGGCTGTCCGGCAATATCGGCAACCGGCCATTTTTGGGAATGCTGGATCAGATTCAGCCGCAAGATATTGTCGTGCTTGAACTTAGCAGCTTCCAACNNCGCCTTATGTATCGGTTATCACAAATCTGACCCCGAACCATCTGGATCGTCACGGAACCTTTGAAGGTTATTGTGCCGCCAAGGAGTTTATCTTTAGTAATCAGCGCACCTGCTCGAATAAACCATGTGTGTCTATCTTTAATGCCGAAGACCCGGTAACCCTGAGCTGGTATGAAAAGTATAAGAACCAGACAGGGCGGACGAGCCTGCTTTTTAGTTCCGATAATATTTCCAAAGACATCTTGGATGCGTATCCACTTATCGGACGTGCCAATCGGTCCAATCTCGGGGCGGCCTTGCGGGTGGTGGAGCATTTTGGAGTCGCCAGGGATCGCATTATTAGTGCTGTCAGGACGTTTGAGTCGCTGCCGGACCGGCTGCAATTGATCGCCAATATCGCCAATATCCGCTGGTACAACGATTCCAAGGCGACCACGCCGGTCAGTACCATTGCTGCGCTGGAGGGGATCGACGAGCCGAAAATCCTCATCGCCGGCGGTTACGACAAGCATATTCCCTTCGATGAACTGGGCAAAGTGATTGTCAACCGGGTCAAGGCGGTGGTCCTGCTGGGCCAGACGGCCGACCTGATTCAGAAGGCCATCGACGATGCCGGCGGCGGAGTCATTATCCGTCGGGTCAAGTCCATGCCGGAAGCAGTGTCAGTTTGTCGGGAATTGGCTGTGGCAGGGGATGTGGTGCTGATGAGCCCGGCCTGTGCCAGTTGGGATATGTTCGAAAACTACCAGCAGCGGGCCAAAATCTTTGCCGATGCAGTCCTTTCCGGGAAGTAATCCAGCTATTTAATTGACTTTTTGAGAAACAATCTGTTTTAACCCCGAAGGGGTATCATAAAATAGCCGGGCGTGGAAACGCCCGGAAAAGAGAATGATGCCATCACCAAGCCCCGGCAGAGGCGACACAAAAGTGATTTTCACAAATCATTTCAAATAAGACGCTCGGCAGTTATCGGACGGCCATGAAAATATTTTCGCCGTCACATAAAAATATCTCCAAAGTCTGCCCTGATGTCTCATAAAAACAGGCATCATTCCTCTCCCAAAAGCCCCTCTGTGGATATGTATATAAATCATAGTTTGCCCTGGAAAAATTTCTCTTGTCAGTTATCGCACCCGGAAGATTGTCCGAAGCAACTCCCAGAAAAGACAAGTGCGATTTGCTGAAAAGAATCAAGGACGAATGTAAACAACAATTTCAGGAGACAGACATGAACAATCAGGAACGCAGGGCGGAAGCACGGCTTCGTTACAACTGGCCGGTTTGGTTCGCGGAGGATTTCACGGATGAATTGACCCAGGGGCAGATGATTGATATTTCCAGCGGCGGCGCGGCATTCAGTTGCTATGCCGACAAGTGCCCGTTCCCCGGTGACCACATTACCGCTCGCTTCAGCGTTCCCAAGTACACCACGCATCAGGCCTTCGACATGGCCAACTTTATCCGTCACGGCAAGATTTGCCGGGTCGAAGAACTCAGCCCCTTTGTCCGGCGTGTTGCGGTGCAGTTTGCCGATCCGCTGCCGTTCAAGCCGGCCGATAGTGAGAAAATGGATAATGTGATGGCCGTCGATTCGGAGGAAGCGCTGGTCTAAAACGATACCATGGCGGCAACCCCGCCAGCCCAAATATTTAC
>DLFY01000099.1:13238-13832 GCA_002482415.1 Phycisphaerales bacterium UBA7708 | reverse complement strand
GCCGCCGGATCCCCCCCCAGCGGCCTTTGGTTGTTTTATGACCTGTCAGAAACATTCCGGCTAAAACGACTTGCCGCATTCCTGACAGAATTTGGAATCTTCCTCATTCAATTTGCCGCAGTGGGCACATTTAATCATGACAACCTTCTGCGGTTGGGAAGCTCCGCCCCGCATGAATTGAGTACCCACCTGACCGATATCCACCCCGGCCTCGTCCAGTGCATCTTTGACAACCCCGCCGCCCATCCGGCTCCACGGCTCTAAATCCTTACGGGCCTGTTCCGGGTCCAGCGTCAATCCCGATCCTGCCTTGCCTCTGGCGGCAACACCGCGAACAACTCCGCCGCCTGCAATCAGGGCAAAGCCGATAAACCCAATCCCAAAAGCAATTGGCACAAATACGATGCCCTCGGGTTCCAAACCACCCTCGAGAGCGGACAATATCATCACACCGATAATGGCAATAAACGGCAGGGTAAACAGGCACATGCCGGCAATTTGCATGACCAGCCCGATTTTGTACCAGTTTTTGCGTTCTTCGGATATCTGTGCAGGCATTGTTTTGTCTCCTTATTATTTCCAAAATGTATCGCC
>DLFY01000099.1:5239-13191 GCA_002482415.1 Phycisphaerales bacterium UBA7708 | reverse complement strand
CAGACCGTCCGGAGCGGTACAGTGTTTCAAAAAATCAGAAATAGTCTCGAAGGAGTAACACAACATGACAACCCAACCCACAGGCGCCGCCGGCAAGGCCCCGATGAAAACCCTGCTGGCCCCGTTTGAAAAGCGTTTTATCACGTGGCTGACGCCGTATTTCCCCAAATGGATCGAAACCTGGCATCTGACCCTGCTGACGATTCCCTGGTGTGTGGGATTGATTGTTTTCGGCTGGCTGGCCGGGCGTACGGGCAACCTGCACTGGCTGTGGCTCAGTTCGTTAATGATTTTCCTGCAATGGTTTACAGATGCTTTCGACGGCGCCATCGGCCGCTACAAAGACACCGGCCTGATCAAGTGGGGCTTCTATATGGACCACCTGCTGGATTATGTCTTTTTGTGCTCCACATTAATCGGCTATGCCCTCCTGACTGAAGGAACCAACCGCGAGATTATCCTCTATCTGATTCCGGTCTTTGGCGGCTATATGACCGCCTCTTTCCTCGGCTTTGGGGCGACAGGGGAATTTAAAATTACATATCTTGCCACAGGCCCGACTGAAATCCGGACTTGGTTTATCGTCTTAAACACCGCCCTGATCCTCCTGGGTACCCATTGGATCCTGCCGCTGCTGCCATGGCTGCTGGGCGTGTCAGTCCTGTTATTGTGCTTCATCTCCTTCCGAACANNNTGGATATCAAACAAGTCAATAGAACCAACAAAGAGGATTAATTTCGGATATCTCGACAACATTTTATTTGATAATACTCCTTATTTTAATATAGTTCATATACGAATAGTTTATATGTGAACTGTTTATATCAAGGAGAATGCAGTGAACGAGAAAAAATCATACCGGGCTTCAATATTACAGAGATGGTCTATCTCGGCGGCTGAATTAACTGAACTCGTCGATAATAATCCGAGCCTTCGTGGTATCATGTTGGGTTATGTGGCCGAATTTCATCTAATCAAAACATTAACTTCTGTTTGTCCCGCAATCAAAGATATGGGAAAATCAGATGACCACAGCAGAGCCAATAAGGGTGATCGGATTATCAAATATAGAGGAATTGAAATTAAAGTTGAGTCGAAATCACTTCAGACAAACTCTATCCAACAGCTCTTCGATGAAAAGACAGGAAAGAAAATTTGGACAGGCAAAACGCAGGTCGATGCGAGCGATCGTCGTACAGTCAGATTTCCAAATGGCACCACACTCGAAACGACATGTTTAAAATGCGGAGAGTTCGATCTGCTGGCGGTCAATTGTTTTGAATTTGAAAAGAGATGGCATTTTGCTTTTGCCAAGAACTCGGATTTGCCTCATTCTACATATAAAAAATATTCCACTTATCAGCGTAAACATCTACTGGCGACTCTTGTGCCGGTTACATGGCCGCCACAGCCACCTTTCTATTCCGATCCGATAGTGGTTCTGAAATCTATCATTAAAGAAAGACGTTAGGAGCGTTTTGGAAAAGGATTCTTTACGAATATCATGAAATACGAATGATTCTTTCTGGCATGAACTTGTTTTTTTAACCGGGAGATCACAGGCTTGTTCTCCCGAATGACAACGAATAAATCTTTACAATAAAATCCCATTTTGGCGTATTCATTATAAATCTCAATGTGTGTGAGCCACTGCTTGTTTGCACTAACTTCATCCTGACATTTTACAATGAGAATACCTTTATCTTTCAAGACTCGATAGGCTTCTTTGCCGGCTTTAAAATAGAGATCGGTAACAGCATGGTGCCATTTCGCTCCTTCGCTTTGCTCATTACCGTTTGAGTAATATTCACGAAAAGAAGAATGAGTCCCGTTTCCTGCTTTATGTGTAACAGATCGACGGAAGAAGCCTTCCATATATGGAGGATCGAGCACAACGCAATCAATGGAGTTTGGTTCGTAGGGAAGCTTTCTGCAATCGATTCCATCGGCAATGTCCGTTGCTTTTAAAGTATAATCATTCTTAGGAACATTTTTCCAGAACACTCCTGTTCCATACGTTACATCGGCAATAATAGCCCCTTTGGGGACATGAAGTTTTAAAATAGAGGGAAACAGTTCTGCGTTGCCTCCCAAATGTGCGGACAAAATCACATCTGATGTAGCAATTCCGCCCTGTTTTCGACCAGATTTATGTATGGGAAATAAGGATGGTTGTTCAAAATCTGAACGGTTGTTTTTTACATTTTTTGTGTTCGCAAGAATTTTCATAACAACAAACGTTTATCGGTTTCATTTTAAAGTCTATTAAAATCAGGACATATAAAGTTGACTATCGTAACTATATTAAATATAATCGATATAGCAAGGAAGTCAAAGCAATAATGGTGTGGATTGGCTCTAAATCAAATATCTAAATAAAAAAATAGCCATGCTCAATCCAGCAGATAAAAAAAGAGTAAAAAAGGCAGCCATCCGGCTTATCGCATGGCCTGTAGTGATTGTGGTGCTGATCTGTTCCTGCGCCGACCGGATGATCTTTCATCCGCCGCAGGCAAGCTATACCGCGCAGGATGGGATTATCAAAATCCCGGTGACATCCGCCGAGTCGATTGCGCTGATGTGGCGGCCGGCCGGGCCGGATAGTTTTGTCCTGCTGTTCAGCCACGGCAACGCCGAGGATATCGGCCAGAATGATGAATTCATCGAGCGTGCCAACGCCCACGGCTTTGGGGTCCTTGCCTATGACTATCGCGGCTACGGCCTCAGCGACGGCAGGCCCGGCCAGAAAAACACCTATCGCGATATCGAGGCCGCCTACCGCTATCTGACCGACACACTGCACGTCCCGCCGCAGCGCATCCTCATTCACGGCCGCTCAGTCGGCAGCGGCCCATCCGTCTGGCTGGCCGCACAGAAACCTGCCGGCGGATTGATCCTGGAAAGCGCCTTTGTCTCGGCCTTTCGCGTAGTAACCAAGTATCCCATCCTGCCATTTTCCCCATACCCCAATCTGTCTCGAATGAGAGATATTGATTGCCCGGTGCTGGTCATCCACGGCCGGCAGGATGAAGTGGTGGCCTTCTGGCACGGCGAAAAACTTTTTGCCGCTGCCCCTGAGCATAAAATGAACTACTGGGTCGATGACGCCGGCCACAACGACCTGCTCTGGGTCGCCGGCTCAGATTACTGGAAAATAATGGAAGAATTTAGAGAAATGCTTTTGAAGGCTGAATAATCCGAACGGTAAAAGGAGGAGTCTATGATTTCCAATTGGATATGTGCCAACGTGATAATCAATCGTATTGCCATCGGTGCGGGCTTACATCTGGTCGTTTTTAACTTGATTATTGGCATTTTTGAGGGATTGTGTCTGGGCTTGATTTTCAAATTGCCAAAATGGAAAACCATGGGCTTGATGATATGTGCTAATTATGTCAGTTCATTATTAGGTGTTCCATTTTTGCAGGAAATCACGGCAGCAGAGATTGAACCCTGTCAAATCAAAGCATTTATTATCAAAATTGTTGTTGCGGCTTATTTGCTCACCTTATTATTAGAGTTTCCGTTTGTGTATTGGGCATGCAAGAGAACACAATTTCGCTTGATAAAAAGCATTTTAGGCTCGCTGTTTGTCCAAACGATTTCTTATTCGATTCTTTTTGCATTCTGGTACCATCTGGTTTGTTCGGTATCTATTTTAGACACCGTGAACTGGGTTGAAACATCTGATTTCATCAAAAACAAAACAGCGATCATGTACTATATTGATTCTTCCGGGAAAAACATTTATCGAATGAACCTGGATGGAAGCAATCAGACGTTGATGAATACTTCCGAAACATTAACATGGGAAGAATTGAATTTCGAATTGAATAGCAAGACGAACACTTATGATCTGACAGCTTTTCCTGATCCAAATCATATCATCATTCAATCTGCTTTAAGTCGAACTGAATATCAGGAAAGAAGAATGGCTCGGCAAAAATGGGGTTATTATGCAGAAGATTTACGCGGCAATGATAATCAGAAATGGGACATCTATCGTTCTATTTACAACATTTATTTAACAAATGAATCTACAGGCCAAAAAATCAGTTTACGATTGGACATTCCCTTTTTAAATTGGTTGTTTCTCTGGCCAGTCATTCTGCCTGGTGATGAGGTTGTATTCCAATGGGGAAAGCAAATCTGCATTTATTCTTGCTACGAAAATAAACTGGTTGTTTTAACGAAAGGTTCCAGTCCTGTTGTGTTTCTTGAAGATCCAAAGAAAAATTAATATTCTTATTTAACGGAGGTGTTTATGGGCAGGCAACTAAAGTGGTATTCATTTCGCTGGCGGGTGTTTTTACTGGTCCTGCTATTTATCGGTCTGTCTGCCGGCTACGTCGGCTGGCGGCTGTATAATGCCGTGCGTGTCCGACCGATGGGTGAAGGTCCCGCCGGTCCGGCCATTGCCGCAGAATCCTTCACCTTGCCCTGGTCGGATCAGCCCGTGGTGTTTCTGGGCCTTGGCGACAGTGTCACCCGCGGCCTCGGTGCGGCCAAAGAACACACCTATTTCGAACTGCTCATCAAAAACGACGATGCCATGTATCCCGATATGCAGGGACGCGATTTATCTGCGGTCTTTGCGTCCATGACCTGTCGCAACTACGCCCAGGATTACACCACCACGCAGGACCATCTCGACGCGCAGCTTATCCGCATCCCGCAGCATGACCCGGATGTTCGCGGCATCATCGTCATCACCTCCGGCGGCAATGACCTGCTGCACGACTATGGCCGTAAACTGCCCCAGGACGGCGCCATGTACGGCTGCACGTATGCCCAGGCCCAGCCCTGGTGCGAAAACCTCAAGCAGCGGCTGGACACCTTACTGACCGGCCTGATGGCCAAATTCCCCGGCGGCTGCGATATCTTCCTGGCCAATATCTACGACCCCACCGACGGCGTCGGCGACCCGTACACCGTCGGCCTTCCCCGCTGGCCGGCTGCGATGAAGGTCCTCGATCTGGCCAATCAGAAAATCGCCGAGCTGTGCGAGAAATATCCCAACGTGCATCGGGTGGATATCCATTCGGCATTCCTCGGCCACGGCATCCACTGTGACGAATGGTGGCGCAGCACTTATCGCAAAGACGACCCGCATTACTGGTATTACAGCAATCTGGAAGACCCCAACCGTCGCGGCTTCGACGCCATCCGCAGGCTCTTCCTGCAGGAGATGATTCGGGTCTTTTCTCGGGAAATAACAACAGTGCAATAACAAAACATATAGTTTCGAAGGAGGCAGCTATGACAACGAATCTGTGGCGTTATCGACTGGCTGGTGCGGCAGGGGGACTGATGCTGGCGGCGGGTAATCTGTTCGGGCCGCTGTGTCTGTTGCAGCTTGGAGCGTTGGTCCCGCTGCTGGTTCTGTTTGCCCGTGACAAAAAAATCGGCCCGGCGGTGCTGGCAGGCTTTTACATGGGCCTGACCTTTGCCCTGCCGCAGATGATTTATCTCGGTATGCCCTTGCCAGTCACGGCGATCCTGCTCGTCGAATTTGTTGTCCTGCTGGTGATGCTGATGATGCTGGCCTGCTGGGCCATGCGCCGCGGCACCGTCCTGGGCTGCCTTGCCTTCGGCGCCGCATGGTTCCTGCTGGACTGGCTCAACTACACCGCCATCCCCATCTGGGGAATGGCCCAGTCGTTTGCCCGAAGCTGGACGACGTATCCATTCCTCATCGGCTTCATCTCCATCACCGGCATCAGCGGCGTCGCATTTGTCGTGGGCACCGTGCAGGCCCTCATCGCACACAGCATCGCCGCTCCGGCCCGCCGAAAAGTCTTCCTGTCCGCACTGTCCGCAATGCTGCTGCTGATTACGCTGGCCAACATCCTCCCCGCATTCCAGCGGCCCGGCCAAACCATCCGCATCGCCGCCGCCGGCTGGATCTTCGACGACCGCAGCAAGACCGACGACCCGCACAGCGAAGACGGCTTCCGCAAAGTCTTCGCCGAACCCGCCGCCCGTGCCGCCGCCGAAGGTGCCCGCATCTTCACCACCGGCGAGATGGGCTTCTATATCGCCGACCACAACCGCGCCGAATGGTTCGACCGCTTCGCCGCCATTGCCCGCGACAATCACCTGGCCCTCGTCGTCGGGTACTTCAACATCACCGCCGATGAAAACCGGCTGTTCTTTATGAATCCCCGGGGCGAGGTCGTCGCCGAATACACCAAAAGCCATCTGACGCCCCTCGAGCCGGGCAAAAAAGGCACCGGTGACCTGAAGACCATGGATGTGGACGGCATCCCCGTCGGCGGCATGATTTGCCAGGATGACAACTTCAGCGCCCTGACCCGCCGTTACGGCCGAAACAAAACGCCGCTGGTCTTCTGCCCGACCGCCGACTGGTGGACGATCAAAAATGCCCACCTGCAGGCCGTCCGCGCCCGGGCCATCGAGTGCCGTTACGCCATCGCCCGCGGCGCCGCCAACGGCATCTCCGCCATCATCAGCCCCGCCGGCCGCATCCTGGCCAAACGCGACCACTACGCCGACGGCGCAGGCTTTGTCATCGCCGACGTCCCACTGGTTGACAATGTCACCCTCTTCGCCCGCTTCGGCCACATGCCGATGGTGATTGTATCTGCAGCACTCCTTATTATGTATGTCGTTCGTACTCCGACCAAACAAGGCGATTAACCCATATTTACCATTGACGACACAAAGCCTCTCTGCTACGCTGTGGCTCAAACATAGTCAGGGAGAAAAAATGGAACAGCCGACACAACTGGATTTCCGGGAATTCCAGAAAGCATTACTGCCGCGAAAAATATGGACCTTCCAGGTCATACACACGGCATTATTTATCGGGGCCACCCTGTTTCTGGCCGTCATCCTGTACGCAATATGGATTCGTCCCTCTTTGGACCTTCCCTCCAGTGACGACCGGTTTACCCTGACTCTCTTGTCGGCAGTGCATATCGTCAACGCCCTCATCTCGTATATCGTGATCTCGCTGATCGGCAGCTATATCACCAACCCTCGCAATCTGCATAAAATAGGCATTGCATCAAAGCAGACCCAAACGGATGAAGACAAATACGTTGCTGTTCTTTTCTCCGCCCACATCATACGAGCCGCTGTTTTAGAAGGTTCCGCCTTGTTCGGAACAATCATCTGCATGCTGGCGTATCTGGAGGGATCGCATCGTAATCCGCCCGTGTACTGGCTCAATCTGTGCACCTACTTTTGCTTTGCGGCTTTTTTTGTCTGGGCGTTCCCAACCAAAGACAGGCTCGAATCGCTGTTCCGAAAAAAATGCGGCCATTTATATTCATCAGAAAAGAGGACCTCCTCCGGCCTGACCAGAGATTATAAATAACGGGCCTGCTGGTCGGTCTTGAAATTTCCTGTTCAGGCGAGGCTAAGTACAGCAGCACAGAGCGCAAGCGACGTGATTTTTATGATTCGCCCCCACAGCGCAAGCGACAGGATTTTCCCCTGCGTAGATGAAGCATCCTGCTTCAGAAAATTATTCCCGTGTACGGGCGACCTGCTGGTCGCCCATCGTTATCCCGTGCTGCACCTCTGAAATCTCAAATCTTCTGCTTCTTTCCGTATCAAATCAGAAATCTCAAATCTCAAATCCTTCCACCTGTATACCTGCATACGTATATATACTGATCCTACTTGAAATACCCCGTTTCGTCGCGGCTAAGTAAAATAGCTTCAACCACTTGCTTCCTTTGCTCGCGGAATAATCATACCCGTTGGGTATACTTTACATGTATCCCTGTTTCTTCACGCCAGCGTCCGCTGCTCTGACCCGCAGGTCCACTGGTCATGCACCGCGATAATCTTCTGAATCACCGCCTCCGTCGCCGGCCCGCCGAACTCCCGCACCATCCGGCAGGTCGTATAGCCCGCCGCCGCCCGCTGATAATTCCGTTCCCAGTCCCGATACGCCCGCTCCTCCTCGGCATTCCTCCACG
>DLFY01000099.1:0-5233 GCA_002482415.1 Phycisphaerales bacterium UBA7708 | reverse complement strand
CCTCGCCCGGAAGCACTCCTGCTTGAAGGTCAGCCGCCGATAAAGCTGATCCGACCCCAGCTCGTCAAGCAGCCGCCGCGTCGCCTCGGACGTCGGCTCATAAAATTGATGCGTCAGCAGCAGCCGATACCCCGCACACGTCCGATACAGCCGAAACCGGCTCTGCGGATTCCGCCGGGCCCAGTCCTCGATGTCCCGACCGACCCGGTCTTCGATTTCCGTTTGCCTGGCCTGTCGCTTGCCCGCCCCAAACAGCCACGCCACCCGCTCCCTGATCCCCGCAGGCCGCGCCGCCGGAAAATCCACATCCACAAACGCCACCCGCGCCGTGTTCAGCACCAGCACCCCATAGCGATTCCGCGTAATCAGACCAATCGACTCCCCGTCATGTGTCAGGGTCTCGATGATTTCCTCCCGCACCGGCCGGTCGAGATAATCCGCATACGTCGTGAGTTCTTCGCCGCCGGTAAACAGCGTAAAGAGCTTCTCCGCCCGCCGCCGCGCATCGGCCTTCGCCTCGTCCATCGACCCAAATGACCATCCATATGCCGCAAACGTGTGCGTCCTCCCTTTTTTATCCGCCCCCGAAAATACCTCCCTCGCCCAGTACGGTGCTATCTTCATATCCTGCTCCCTTTCCTCAAAAAGCCCAATATTTTCCTGCAGCTTACTTAAGAAATCGAAATCATCAACGATTTGTAAATATGTATGCTAGAAAAGCTTTGTTGTGCATATGATATTTCTATGCAAGTTGTTCTATTTTTGTGAGCCATGCATTAAAATGCTTGCATTTATCTCGCATGGCCTGAACTCCAATCGCTTCTGAAATGGTTTTTCCCATAGCCACTTTTCTGTAGTCGTGTTTTAAATTCATCAGCCTTTTCGAAGGGGCTGTCTCTGGGCCGTCGTTAATTTCTTCAGGTTCTCCGTGTTCATCTAAAATAAGGTTTATTTGCGATTCTTCGACGCCAATTATGGATGCAAGTATTGAGGCATTGCTGAATAATAAGGCTTCGAATTCATGCATTTCAATATATGGGATAAATCGCTGCGCCGGAAGATAATCAGAAAAAATATCATTTATTGTGTTGTATGTTGCATTTTCAACTATTCTCGCCTTATCTATGGCAGGAAGATATCTTCCGCTGTTTGTGACATCTGAGATTTCTCTTTTTCCAGGCCAATCGGCGTCAATTCTGAAAAAATCAAACATAGTAGAAACATATGTGTTGTTTCTTTGTTTTAAGTGTTTTTCGATATCTTTTTGAGCCCTGTCAAATTGTATTTTTCCTCCTTTATGGCCGGGCTTGCCAAGCAATGTTGGATATAAAAAAATCCCTGTGTAACTCATTTCAGGGGCAAGTATATCCCTGATAAAGGTTTGTTCAGTTTGTCCTTCAACGATGATATAGACCTCAATGTTACTCATTAACCGGCCCCCCCATGATGATATTCTTACGCCAGAGGTCACCCAAAGAATAGTCTTTCAGCCATTCGGTTAATTCTGTTTTCTTGAGCCGTTTAAAAGTTGAAGACCCCTTTTCTCGGTTAACGACAATGATATTTTCAGGATTGAAATGATCAATCAGATGAGGAGACTGCGTTGAAACAATAACCTGAGTTTTATTTGAAGCGGCTTCTATTAATTCCGCCAATATCTCAATGGCGTATGGATGCAAACCTAATTCCGGCTCATCAATGACGATTGTAGTAGGTGGATAAGGTTGCAGCAGGGCGGTAGCTAAACAAATAAAACGAATCGTACCGTCTGAAAAATGATAAGGTTGCATGGGATAATCAGAGCCTTTTTGCTTCCAGCTTAGATTGACAACATCTTTTTTCCCTTGATGAATGGGTTTTAAAATAAAGTCATCAAAGAATGGAGTGACAATTTTGACTGATTCTATAATCTCTTTATAAGTGTTAACCTCATCATGCTTAAGCTCAAGTAGAAACGGAGCAATATTGGCAGCATCCGATCGCAACCTTCTATTGTCTGCTGTTATTTCATAACGTCGCATAGACGCAGTTGCACTGGTGTCATGAAAGTGATAAACAACCCAATTTGAAATGGCATCGTGAATATAATGTCCCACTCCGGGATATCCGGATACCCTGGACCTTTCATCTTTATTGGCGGTTATTTGACTTTCACGATTACCAGTACCAATAGTTTTCCAACTGTTATCAAGGTATCTTTCTCCTTCGTCTGTTATTATAAATTTTTCTGTTGCAGAAGGCTCTAATTTGAAGCGATAAGCATTACGGCCAAAAAGAAATTCGGCTTCAATGTACTTAGTAACTTTGGGTCCATTGAACATGAAATCATCCGCACCTCCATGATTCATGATATAATTAGCAAAATTTTCATTTACCATGGCACTAAGCATGCGGAAAATTTCAACAAAATTACTTTTGCCTGCACCATTTCCACCGATCAGAATATTAAGGTTGCTCAACTCAAAGTTTTCAAGTAATTCTATAGACTTGAATCCTTTTATGGTTAATTTGTCTAATGCTTGTCCCATACCGTATTTTCCTTCCGTTGACAACATGGGTATTTCATGATGTCTTCATAAGGTGGAAAATTATAAATATCTTCCAATTCAACGTGATTCGAGGATAGGAGTTTATTGTAATAATTCAAGAAAATTGCATCCTCGATTTTTAATCTATCATCTAGCAAGAAATAGCTATGTAATTCATCTTTTTATAACCCTGCACAAGTCAATTGTCAATCTTAACATAGGAAATTGGTAATTGAACAGATTATATTTCTCTAAAATGCGTAAACAGGACATATGGAGTCTTTATTACGTTTCCAAGATTAGGCATCGATTCTTGTTTGATCTGATTATAAAAGTTCTTCGACCTCACTTACTGTATATGAAGCACATTCTGCCTTCTGCATCAAGTAAACTCCCTTCATAAAACAAGAGAAACCATCACGGTTGCAATGTTTGCAGAACACCATCATCATCCAGTTTTACATTGAATAACTCAAGAAAATTCTCCTTTTGAGTCTTGTATTCCTCTGAATCGGGATGATCCCCAATTTGTCGATCATACTCCGCCGCCGCACTGCGAATGAGGTTGACAAAAACGGCCTGATCTCCCTTTGTCACGCAATAAGTGTACAATTTGGAGCCTCTGTTTTCGTGACAAAGATATAAATCCCACACAGCACGATTCGGGTCTGACTCTGCCTGGTTGTGCAGCAGATTATAGGCAAGTGGATAAAAACCTCCCCCGAAGACCATGACAACACTGTTTGGATCCAGCATCACATACATCGGGGGCAACGTGTGAAGCGACTCCGGCCGCCATGCCCACCCAATGTCCTGTTCAAGAATAGATTGACCCGTAGCGGATGGCTTTAAATGCGAGGCCAGCACCGCCATATCACCAGCTACGGGCTTGTAGAAGGATGGACGGCGCATTTGTATTTCTGCATAAAAGATATCAAGGAATCCCATCACCCAGAGTGCCGCAAACAAACATGCCATGCACAACAGGCCCAATCCAATACAAATAGCCGTAATTGACTTGGTCTTCCGCTCCATAGCTTGCCCTATTTTCCAAAAGCCCTCTTTACAATAAAATATCCTGTAAATCCCGTCTAAATATTTTTTAAATCAAAATTAGAGACTATGTTCCCAACACCACAATTCGTATCGATTACATTTGAAAATGGAAAATCGAAAATTTCTTCTAATCATCAATCATCAATCGAAAATCGTCAATTCTTACTCGCCACAGCCTCCGTCTCCTTAACCGCCGGGAACACGTTTACGCCAGTCAGTGCCGCAATCTTCTGCGGAATCTGCGTATTGTCCTGCACCCCGGCAAAAGCCCTCGCTCCCGGCCCAAAGGCATACAGCGGCACATCGGCCCCGCTGTGGCCTTTACTGTGCCAATCCGCTTTGAATCGGGTCGGCTGAGTACTGCTGGCCCGCAGTTGCAGGCCGCCGGTCTCATGGTCGGCGGTAACAATCACCAGCGTGTGCCGATCCTTCATCGCAAACTCCACGACCTCTTTGATTGCCATATCAAAAAGCAGCGTCTGACGGATATTGTTGTCGGTGTCATTATCATGTCCGGCCCAGTCAATCTGGCTGCCTTCGACCATCATAAAGAATCGCGGCCTCGGAGCGAACCATTCCCCGCCGGGTTGGTTCAGCAGCGAAATCGCTTTGGCTGCCATCTCCGACAGCATCGGCTCCGGCTTGAGCGTCGTTAAACCGTCATCGGCAAATAATCCCAGCACAGGCCCATCGGTCACCTGGTCCATCTGTTCCTTCGAATACGCCACCGCATAGCCATACCCTCTGGCCCGCTCAATCAGATTCTGCTTGTCTTTACGCACACCGCCGTTGAGGCCGTCCGGCAGCCAGTGCTTCCGGCCGCCGCCGAACATCACCCCTATGCGGTTTTCCAGTAATTGCCAGGCAATATCGGCCTCACTGCCGCGCGAGGCAACGTGTGATCCAAACGATGCCGGCGTCGCATGGCTGATCGTCGAAGTCGCCACCAGCCCCGTCCGCCAGCCCTTCAGGGCCAGCGCCTCGAGGATACTGTGATAAGCGACACCGTCCTTATTCATGCCGATAGTCCCGTTGCTGGTCTTGATGCCGCAGGCCAGTGCCGTCCCCGCCGCCGCCGAATCGGTCACGGCATTATTGCCCGAAAACGTCCGAACAATACCTGTAACCGGCAGTCTCTCCATCCAGAGTTTCTTTTTCAGTCCCACCCCGGCCTGCCGTGCCAGCCCGACCTCATTAAATCCCATCCCATCCCCGATGCACAGAATCACTTTTTCAATCGCACCGGTTTCAATATTGTCCAGCGTCCTGCAGTCCGCCGGCCCCTCGTAAAACGAAATATCCGTCGAATCCCCCTGGGCCTTCGGATAGACAAACGTCTCCGCCCATACCGGAGAACAAACGGTGAATGAAATAAAGCACACCCCAAAACAAAATGCTGCAAACGTCTTCATCGTGTTTCCTTACTTGTCGACAGTGTTTCTTAACAACAGGCCATTGTCTGTTTTCTATAATCGTAATGGAGATTGGTTAGCGAAAGATGAGAATTTAACCTTTGGCCCTGGCGTACCAGTCGGGATCGCCGGCAAGCTTTTCCCTGGCCTCGGTGGTCATCATCTCAAACGCCGGATGTGAGCTTTCCCACGCCCGCTCTGCAAACGAGGTCTTGCGCATCTTCTCGACCTCGACCG
>DLFY01000158.1 GCA_002482415.1 Phycisphaerales bacterium UBA7708 | reverse complement strand
TCGCCATCGAGCCAACTGCCTCGAAGCAGGATAAAATTCATCATAAAAAAGGATACCGGCATCGCGGAGCCAACCGTAAGTTCTTCAATTTCAAACGGTAACAGCTTGCCTATCGACTCGAATGCCCCCGGCCCATACAGCCCCAGAAAGGCCGTTTTTTCCGATAAATCCACGACGGTTGCGTCCAGATTTTGCTTTTGGATAATGTCGCTAATCAGCCCAAACAAAGAATGTCCCGGCTTGCTGATTACGATATACTCATTCCGCAATGCGGCAATACGATGCGACTGTCCAGTTCCATTGTCGCTCCAAATCCATTGTTGACTGGAACGGTCCGGAAGAGTAGGTAAACCCGCCTGTGTCAGCACGGCCTCGGCATCCCGTCCTTTAACACTGATACGCCCGAATCCGCACAGGTCAAACGCGGCACAGTGGGTGTCTAATGCGTATTTTTCAGCTTCTACAGTGCTGTACCGGCTGGGCAGACGCCAGCCGTGATAATCCCCCATTTGGGCTCCCATCTGAAGATGCACCTGTTCAAAAGGACTCGATTTTGCCATAAACTTCCTAAACTGAATGATTCCATTTCCAAAGCAGCCACCATACCACAAATCTCCATTTGCGCCAAACAAAACAGGCATCAACCCTAAAAAAGTGGTTTGGCACGGCGGCTTTCGATGGTATAATACCCCCCTGATTTATAAAAGGAGACCTAAATTTGGTACAAATGACATTACTCCAGACGCATGGACTGGTGAAAAAATATACCGGCCGGACGGTGGTCAACCAGGTCAACATCTCTGTTGGCCAGCGCAGCATCGTCGGCCTGCTGGGTCGCAACGGGGCCGGCAAAACCACCACATTCCGGATGGTGATGGGCATGATTGTCCCCGATGAAGGCTCGGTAGTCTTTGAAGGGACAGAGGTTACGAAATTGCCCATGTACAAACGCGCTCGGCTGGGCATGGGGTATCTGTCCCAGGAACCCAGTGTCTTTCAGCGGCTGACTGTCCAGGAGAATCTGATAGCGATTCTGGAGACGATGTCCATGACCGGGGCTCAGCGCAAACAAAAGGCCGAGGAACTCATTGAGCGGTTCAGCCTGACCGAGGTGGCCCAAAGCCAGGCCCGTTTCCTGTCCGGCGGGGAACGCCGCAAACTCGAAATCGCCCGGGCCATGGTCACCAATCCGTCGCTGATTCTTCTGGATGAACCCTTCAGCGGCGTGGACCCCATTGCCGTGGAAGAATTACAGACCGAAATCCGCAGACTGGTCGCCGGCGGCGTCAGCATCCTGATTACCGACCATAATGTCGAGAGGACGCTGGAAGTCTCCGACAAAGCTTATATTATAGATCACGGCAAGGTAATTGCCGAAGGCGCCCCACGTGATATCATCCAGAACGAAATGGTGCAGAAAAGCTACTTAGGCAACACCTTCAAAGGTGATGAATTCGATAATTGATATGGTTGATTATATGAATTGTAAAATCACGCATTTTCCTGAGCCGGTACTGCTCAAGGCCGCAAAGCCGATTGAGAAAATTGACGAGTCGATTTGTCAACTGGCCGAGCGGATGAAAGAGATTATGGTCGAGCAAAAGGGCATCGGTCTGGCCGGCCCGCAGGCAGGAGTCAATCTGCAAATCTTTGTCATCTCGCTGGATGGCACCAAAGAAAATGCCAGAGTCTATATCAATCCGAAGATCGAACCCTCCGGCACGATGACTGCGATGGAAGAAGGCTGCCTGTCGCTGCCCGGCATCTATGCGAAAATTCCGCGTTACAGCCAATGCGTCGTTCACGCTCTCGGCCTCGATGGCAAGCCCTTCAGTGATGCAGGCGAAGGGTTGTATGCCCGTGCCATGCAGCATGAATATGACCATCTGCAGGGCGTGATGATTAAGGACCGCATGGGCGAAGCAGCCAAACTGCGTGCCCGCCGTATCCTCAAGCGGCTCCAGGAAGAGTATGAGAACAACCAATCCACACAGGGGCCCAAATAATCTATGCGGATACTCTATTTCGGTTCCGGGCGGTTCGGCATTCCCTGTCTGGACGCGATTCGCTGTTCCGGCCACACACTGGCGGCCGTGTTCACTCAGCCCGCCCGACCGGCCGGGCGTCATCGTGACCTCAAGCCCACCGATGTGGCCCAATGGTGTCATGAAAAAGCGGTTCCCTGCTTTGAGTCCAAAGATATCAATTGTCCTGACCAGCTCCGGCAAGTAGCCGATTACAAGGCGGATTTGCTGGTGGTGATTGCTTTTGGCCAGAAAATTTCCCAACCCCTGGTGCAGCTATTTCCAAAGGGCGCTATCAATATCCACGGTTCACTGCTGCCCAGGTATCGCGGTGCCGCTCCGATCAACTGGGCAATTATTCGCGGTGAATCGCAAACCGGCGTCAGCGTTATTACGCTGGCGGACCGAATGGATGCGGGATTGATTCTCGGGCAGGCTTGTACGCCGATTTATCCTGAAGATGATTTTGAGACCCTCCATGACCGTCTTTCCGAGCTTTCCGCACCGTTATTGATTGATACCGTCAACGCAATTGAAAAAGGAATAGCGGTCTATCGGTCCCAGGAAGAACAATACGTTACCAAGGCCCCCAAGCTCAAAAAAGAACATGGTTTTATCGACTGGTCGAAGCCTGCGTCGGATGTTGCTAATCTCGTTCGCGGTCTGTGGCCCTGGCCGGGCGCTGCGGCGGTGTATGTCTCAGCTAAAACCGGTAAGTCATGGAGAGTGACCATTGCCTCCTGCCAGATCGTTGCCGACAGCCATTCCAGACAGGTCTGCGGCATGATGGATGACAACTTTTATGTGATATGCGGTTGGGACAAGCTGATGATTCACAAAGTCAAGCCCGCCGGCTCCGCCCTGATGGATTTTCAGTCTTTTATTAATGGCCGGCAGGGCGGCAAAGACGACCTGTTTCTGCCCCTGGACATGGTCCTTCGCGATTTTTCGCAACCCAATCTTTAGAAGAATCCGTAAGGTTATGCCGGATGGCCGACGGTCTGGGCATAGACGACATGCTGGTCGGTTCCCAGCTTCAGCAAATCAGCCAGGGCGGTCTTGTTGCAGTTATGAAACCATGCGGCCAGACCCTGCGATGCGGCGAACAAATACACATTGCCCGCAATCAGGCCGATCGCCACATTATAATAGGATTTCTGAATCTCGGGGTCTTTCAGGCCCGGCTCCTGCATGCGGGACAGTTTGTATTTGGCAAGGTCGGCCACAAATACCAGGATGGCCGGCGCTGTGGCCATGGCTCCGCCGCGGCGGCGTCCCACCGTAGCACGATAGTCTCCTGCAACCACAGGGATAAGACGATGTTCCGGTGCATCATAGATATAAATTCCTTCGGCCAGCACAACATACAAATCGATTTCCTGCGAATTGCTGGCACTGGCGGCGGTTCTGCCGACCTGACCCCGCGGCCCCTCGGGACGATTCACCCCGAAAGCCGCCCAGAGCAGATTCGACAACTCCTGCGGTGTCAGTTTCTGATCACTGATATTGCGGATGGTCTTTCTCTCCCAGAGTGCCGCCAGGACGGACTTGCCGCCGTCGGTCTGGGGTCTGACTAAGGATATCGGTTTCAGATTCAGCACCGGCGCGGGTACGGCTGTGGTTCCAGGTGTGGCAGGGGGGATGGGTCTGGCTTCCTCGGCCAGGGTGGATTCTGCGGCACTCAGCACGGCCAGGGCCGGTACGCTCTTTAAAAACACTCTGCGATCCATAAATGATTCCTCCAATCATATTATTGTTGCTTTGCGATATATCGTAGGCTGTTGGATGCAAGTCTCAAGTAAAAACCGCCTGTCCATGCATAATTATTATGGAATCCAGCCCAAAACAAGACTAAATGGATACAATTTGGCAGTTTGCCAAAATTACCCAAATCCTGCATGGTTCTGCCATAATGGCATAGTTAGACTTCCTGTTGTTTCCATAAGATATTTATATAAAATGACTTATGGCCGCAATAGGTATGTGGCACATTGTTTGCACCATATTATATGGTCAGGTCAGCGGTTAAGGCCTGATTGAAAACTGAATACGATAAGAAAACTGTAATCAATAGGATACAGGAGCAGACAATGGCAAAAATCATAGGCATCGATTTAGGAACAACCAACTCGGTCGTTTCCGTGATGGAAGGCTCGGCACCTAAGGTGCTCATCAATGCCAGCGGTTCACGGCTGACGCCCTCGGTGGTCGGCTTTACCGACAAAGGCGAACGGCTCGTCGGCCAGACCGCCAAGCACCAGCAGGTGACCAACCCGACCAATACCGTCTTCTCGATTAAGCGGTTTATGGGTCGTCGTCATCGTGAAGTGGCCACCGAAGAAAAGATGGTGCCCTACACCATCACCGGCGGCTCGGACGAGCTGGTCAAAGTCAGCATTCGCGGCAAGGAATATACGCCCCCGGAAATCTCGGCCATGATTCTGCAGGACCTCAAAAAGACCGCCGAAGATTATCTCGGCGAAAAGGTCGAAAAGGCCGTCATTACCGTGCCTGCCTATTTTAACGACGCCCAGCGTCAGGCCACCAAAGACGCCGGCACCATTGCCGGGCTGGATGTGGTGCGTATCATCAACGAACCCACCGCTGCGGCCCTGGCCTATGGCACCGAAAAGAAAAAGAACGAAAAAGTGGCTGTCTTCGATTTCGGCGGCGGCACTTTCGATATCTCGATTCTGGACATCGGCGACAACGTTTTTGAAGTGCTCAGCACCAACGGCGATACCCACCTTGGCGGTGACGACCTCGACGAAGTGCTGATTCACTACCTGGCCGATGAATTCAAGAAGCAGCAGGGCATCGACCTGCGTCAGGACCCGATGGCCCTCCAGCGGCTCAAAGAAGCGGCTGAAAAATGCAAATGCGAACTCAGCCAGCAGGTCGAGTCCACGGTCAATCTGCCGTTTATCACCGCCGACGCCTCCGGGCCCAAGCATTTGAATATCACCATCACCCGCAGCAAGTTTGAGGCCCTGGCTGAGTCGGTTTTTGACCGGCTGAAAAATCCGTGCGTTCAGGCCCTCAAGGACGCCAAGCTGTCGGCCAAAGATGTCGATGAAGTGCTGATGGTCGGCGGTTCGACGCGTATTCCGCTGGTGCAGAAGATCGCCCAGGATATCTTCGGCAAGACGCCCAACAAGAGCATCAATCCCGACGAAGTCGTTGCCATCGGCGCCGCGATTCAGGGCGCCATCCTGTCCGGCGATTCGGGTGTCAAAGACATCCTGCTGCTGGACGTGACCCCACTGTCTCTGGGTGTGGAAACGCTGGGCGGTGTGATGACCAAGCTGATCGAAAAGAACACCACGATCCCGACCAGCAGAAAAGAAATCTTCTCGACGGCCAGCGACAGCCAGCCCAGCGTCCAGATTCATGTGATGCAGGGCGAACGCGAATTTGCCCGCGACAACCGGACGCTCGGCATGTTCCAGTTGGACGGCATCGCCCCCGCACCGCGCGGCATGCCCCAGATCGAAGTCACCTTTGACATCGACGCCAACGGCATTCTGAACGTCTCGGCCAAGGACCTCGGCACCGGCAAGGAACAGTCCATCAAGATTCAATCTTCTTCCGGCCTGAGCAAGGACGAAGTGGAGAAGATGAAACGGGATGCCGATGCCCATGCGGAAGAAGACAAGAAACGCCGCGAGGTGGTGGACCTGAAAAACCAGGCCGACCAGCTTGTCTATCAGACTGAAAAGTCGCTCAAGGAATACGGCGAAAAGGTCGATGCCAAAGTCCGCGGCGATATTGAAAGCGCCGTCAACCGGCTCAAGGAAGCCGCCAAGGGCGAAGATGGCGACGCCATCAAGAAAGCGATGGAAAACCTCAACACAACCGCTCAGGAACTGGGCAAGATTCTGTATGAGGAAGCCGCCAAGAAACAGGCCAAGACTCCGCCGGCCGGCGAGGCCCCCAAGGGCAAGCCTGCCGACGCTCCGGAAGATGGCGAAGCCCGTCGCAAAGGCGGCGATGACGTCATCGACGCGGAATTCGAAGCCAAATAACTCGCGGCTCAGACAACAATAACTTTTCACAAGGCCCGTCCTCAAAAACGGGCCTTTTTATTTTGCTTGCATCGGAAGAAAAAAACCGATAATGTAGGGATCAGGAAGGCATATTCATTAACCATTTAAAGGAGCCTATATGGTTCGGAGCAGGCAGCGAGGTTATGTGACACCCATCGTATTTATTCTTTTGAGTCTTTCTGCGGCGGGCCGCAAATCTCTGATTTGGACAGGGTTACGCAGGTGACGTATCTGAATAATGACACGGAAGCATTCCCGATGGATGACCTCGGCAACCGGNNACGCAGCGGGATGGGGTGGGCAATGCCCACAGGAATGCCGCGAGCAGGCACGGGATTTTGCGACCCGACATAACCGCGACGAACCGTATCCATCTTGGTGTAAATGATGTGAAAAATAGCGTCGATGAGCTGACTAATCGTTATACGGCGATTGATGCTAATTCGCTGGCGTATGACGACGCGGGCAGCCTGACGCAGGATAAAGACGGCTACCGCACGACCTATGATTACGAGAACCGGCCGGTGCGGATTGCCAAACTGGACGGCCAGACGGAAGTGACCGTGGCGACGTTTGCGTATGATGCCTTAGGACGCAGAATTCGCAAGGTCGATACGATAACCAATAACACCAGCCTGTATTATTATTCCGACACTTGGCAGGTGCTGGCCGAATATGATGGCTCCGGCGTGCTGCAGGCATCGTATGCCTACGGCAATTACATCGATGAAGTGCTGCTGATGCGGCGCGGGGGAGCGGATTATTTCTATCTGCATGACCACTTGTATTCGCCTGCGGCCCTGCTGAGTAGTTCCGGCGCGGTGGTGGAGCGGTATGAATATGATGTGTATGGAACGTGCCATATTCAGGCCCCGGACTTTTCCTCGCGGACAGCATCGCTGTATGGCAATGCCTTTCTCTTCCAGGGGCACATGCAGGACAGTCTCGACTCCGGCAGCTTGAAACCCTATGACTTCCGCTATCGTGCGTATGATTCCTTTGCAGGCCGGTGGATGCAGCAGGATCCGCTGCAGTATGTGGATGGAATTAATTTGTATGAGTATGTATTATCAAATCCAGTTAAGTATCTTGATTCTCATGGATTACGAATAGTAAACTTTCGCATTTTTA
>DLFY01000172.1:7018-16854 GCA_002482415.1 Phycisphaerales bacterium UBA7708 | reverse complement strand
CCAGCCCAGACCATTCAGGGCCGCCGAGTTGCGAGGATTGATCTCAAGACATTTTTTGAAGGATGCTTCGGCATTTTTGGTCTTGCCCTGATTCTGCTGAGACCAGCCCAGCCCCTGCCATGCATTTTCATTTCCCGGATCGGCGGCGGCGGCTTCCTCGAATTTCTGTTCGGCCTCGGTCAGTTTCCGTGCCTGCCACAATTTCCAGCCTTCGGCGGCAAGGTCTTCGGAACGCAGCTTGTCCGGCTTGGTCCGTTTGGCCGGTTTTTCGGGTTCGGCGGCTTTGGTCAGCATGGTAATCGCCGCCTGGGCGTTCTGCTGAACCATTACATCTTTATCCTGCAGGGCCTTTTGCAGTACCGGCAGCGCCTTGGCATCTCCAAACAGTCCGAGGGCATAGGCGCCGCAGCGTCGTGCATAGCCATCCGGATCGTCGGTGGTCATTTTTGCCAGGACATCATAGCCGGCCGGGAGTTTAGCCTGACCGATAGCCAGGGCCGCCATACCGCGTGTCAGATTTTCCTTGTGGCCGCACAGGGCAATCAGTTTGTCACCAGCCGGGGAAATATCCGTAAACCCGCCCTGCCAGAGAATATAGATTGCCGAGCGGCGGATGGTATCGGTTTCCGACTCCAGATAGTTGCTGATTTCAGCAATCAGAGGGACTTCCTTTATGCCTTTGAGTGTATCCAGAGACTGTTTGACCTTCGGGTCGGTCTCAGTACAGGTGGAAATCGTCGTCACCGCTTTTTCGACCAGTTTGGCAAGCTCTTCAGGAGAGATATCGCGAAGCAGCGACAGTGTTGCAGTCACCACGTGATTGGTTTTTTCCGGAACCTCTTTTTTCCAGTAATAGATTGTACAATCCCCTGCGGTTTCTTTGGCGGTAAAGTCTTCAGAAGCATCTTTTAAGGCCACACCCTGCGGCAGCACCAGAAAGAAGGTCTCCAGAACCGGTTCGCCGAAGAAATTCTGCATCGGCAGCACATAGGCATTGCCTCCAAGCGGGGATTGCAGTTTCGCGCCTTCGTGTGACGAGGACCACCCATACATGAAAATCTGCCTGGGTGCAAGCGGTTCATCCGGCAGCCAATAGACATGATAATACCCGTCGCGAGACTCATCCTTGACGATCTCGGTGTTCATTTTCCGTCCGGCAATATCATAATAGACCAGGTCTGTGCTTCCGGAACCGGAGAGCCTGACTTTCTGCTGAATGGATGNNGCCGCTGTAACGACGCATGTCGGTATCGATATAATGGATATGACAGTTGGAAAACAGGCCCTTTTCCCCGGCTTCGGCACTGAGCTGGCCGTACAAGGTACTCAGTCGAACCAATACGGCTTCCGGCAGCTTGGCAAAAACACCGCCTTCCGGACCTGTCTGCGGGGCGACCTGTTCAAGCTGTTTGCGGGCATCATTGGCGAGGTCTTTCTGTGTGCCGTACTTTGCGACCACCGTTTTGAAGTACTCGGCGGCCTTTGCCTTGTCGTCTTTCTTGAGATAGCACATCCCAAGCTGATAGGCCGCCTTTGCCGCCAGTTTCTCGGTCTGGCCGGCCTCATCAAGGACTTTCTGGTATAATTCTATCGCCTTATCCAGATCGCCCGCGGTCTGTTCCTGATATAACGCATCCTGAAACAAGACCGTCACACTTTTGCCCGGCTCCCCGGCCGGGGCTGCTCCTACCGCCGCCGCTGATCCGATCAGCAGGCATAACCACAACATTCCTGTCTTTTTCATTGTTCCGCTCCTTTCGTTAAATAAGGGTAACAGAAAAAGATTGACTATGAAAGCTAAAATAGACCTTGTTTGTTACCTTTCTGTTACCATTTCATCCCTGTTTTGAGATTTTTTTACAGCCAAAAGCCGGATTTTTCACTAAAATCGGTGTATCCTGAGCGAACAATAGGGTGTCCTTATATTTTGCACTGGCCGTTTTGTGCGGCAGCATGAACCTTTACTGATGGAAAGGATAAAACAATGCGACGGATTTCATGGATTGCTCCTATGGTGTGGATGGCATGTATCGTTTGTTATGGCGCAGCCGCAGAACAAAATGCCCCCCGTGCCGCCCGGAGCGTACATTTGTGGTATCCGGCCCCGGGTGGAATGACTTATTACAATGAGCTGACGGTGGAAGAATCGGTGCCGGGCAGCTATTTCTGCGTGTGCGGATTCAAGAACGGCTATTTCGGGATACAGGAACTTTTTCAGGGCCGCAAGATAGTCCTGTTTTCGGTATGGGACCCGGGTGATCAAAACAATCCGAACAGCGTGCCGGAAGAGCGGCGTGTGAAAGTGCTCTACAGCGGCCAGGATGTCAAGATCGACCGGTTTGGCAATGAAGGCACCGGCGGCAAAAGCTTGTTCGACTACGACTGGAAAATCGGCCAGCGGATTCGGTGCATGGTTANNNNATGCTGCGTTTTTCTATCTGCCCGAGACAAAGCAGTGGAAGCATCTGGCAACATTTCAAACTATCACCGGCGGGGATACGCTGGAGGGATACTATTCGTTTGTGGAAGATTTCCGTCGTAACGGCACCAGTGCCCAACAGATACGGCGTGCTCGATTCGGCAACGGGTGGGTGCAGACGGTGGATGGGCAATGGATTGCTCTTGGGAAGGCGACATTTACCGCCGACAATAACCCGGCCTTGCACATTAACGCGGGTCTGGCCGACGGCGGCTTTTTCCTGCAAACAGGAGGGCAAACTCAGAATCAGACGGCCTTACGGTCTTCGATGACGTGCAAAACCGACTCGTTTGTACAGCCGGAAGATCCGCAGTGGCAATTAAGCTGGTCGGATGAATTTAATGGCTCCGGACTGGTGGATTCGTCGAAATGGGACTATGAAGAAGGTTTTGTACGCAATCAGGAAAAACAGTATTATACCCAAGCCCGGGTGGAAAACGCCCGGCAGGAAAATGGCAGCCTGGTAATTGAATCGCGGAAGGAAGACTTCAAAAACGGACACTATACCTCGGCCAGCGTGATTACTGCGGGCAAGCAGTCGTTTCTCTATGGGCGGATTGAGGTCCGGGCACAACTGCCGACGGGCAAGGGAACCTGGCCGGCGATCTGGATGCTGGGGGATTCATTCCATCAGGCTGGCTGGCCCGCCTGCGGCGAGATTGATATCATGGAAAATGTGGGATATGATCCGCAGGTGANNGGTGATTCATGCCAATATCCATACCAAGGCATATAATCACGTTAAGAAGACCGGCAAAGGGGCCAGCATCAAGGCCCAAAAGCCATGGGAGACGTTTCATCTATATGCCGTGGAATGGTACGAAGACCATCTGGACTTTTTCTTCGATAACCATAAGTATTTCACATTTAACAATGAGGGAACCGGCAGNNCAAGCCGCATTATCTGATTCTTAACACAGCGATAGGCGGGTCGTGGGGCGGCGAACAGGGAATCGACGACAGCATCTTCCCGCAGAAATTTCTGATTGATTACGTACGGATTTATACGCAGAAAAAGTAATCCGCAAAAAAGAAAGAAAAAGGACGTCCCCCCAGACCGTCCTTTATCGTGATGTCGTATTCAGGTGGATCGTCGGGCTGGCCCACAAGACCCATGACAAATAGGATGTATCATCACCGGCGTTGTTGGTCGATATCAGCGTCAGGAATCGGGCATCCTCTTTAAACGGGATATTCACTGGGATAAAATCGTCGGATAAATCCAGGGCTTTTTTCTCAAAGACCACCACACCGTCCACCAGAACCGCGATGTCGGCTTTGGTGCGGCTTTTCCCAAATCGTTTTTCATGTTCGAGGACTTCCTTGTCAATCCCGCAATAAGCGGTAAAGGAAGCGGCTCTCACGCCACGCAGTGACTGACGAATCTGCTGGAGATCAAAGGTAATCCCGGCGTTGGCATGCAGACAGAAAGTCGGATGGGAAGCCAGCAAGACCTCTTTGCCGTTCAGCATAAAAGACTTGCGTTTCGAGGGCGGGTCCACATCATAGAGGCCATAATGAATATCCCATGAATACTGGCCGTCAGTATCGGGGCAGGTCTCATACACCAGCCCCGTTGAACTGATCTGAACAGGCCCTTCTCCTCCGTCGGGAACAAAGACCCCATCCACACAGGGCACATGGGGCGTCTTTATATATTTGCCGGGACCGGNNATCGATTTTTCCGGAAATCAGGTCGATGGACTGATTGATGGTGCCGGTCCCGAATCCATCCCCGCCGCCGGCAATATCCGCCAGACTCAGGGATTGCCCCCGCCATACGATACTTGCCTGTGAATTAATCGTACGGGCAAAATAGTAATCGTCATAATCAATCGCTTCACTTACACGGGTTCCGGGATCGATACTCAGTGCTTTTCCGGCAGACAGCACAACGGCCTCTTTGCCCGCAGCACCATTGTCATATTCGACCAGGGCTTTGCCTTCAATCATCTGGACTTCGACCAGGCCGCCGGGCCTGACATAGACACCAAACTGAGTACCGAGGTCGGTAATCTTGGCTGAGGGTGTGCGGACAATAAATCCTTCCTGGCCGGGAGCGACTTTGACAAAGACCCTGCCCTGTTCCAGAAACAGGGAGTTTTCCGAATTGCAGCGGAATACCGAAGGACCTTCGATGACGGCTTCGGCACCGGAGTCAAACTGCATCCGAACATAACCGCTGAGCAGCGAGTAAAAACCGCGGTCCGAAAAGCTGGACCGACCGCTCATTGAAACCGATCCCTGAGACCACTGCGCGTTCATCATGTCGTCAATATGAGCGACATAGCGTTCCACGGGACGGGGATGATAATAAACATATACCAGCAATGCCAAAAACACGGCCGCACAGGCGGCAAAGAATTTCAGTGCAAAATAATTACGCTTGATAAAGGGACGCGGAACCTGAACGGTTTCCACGATTTCGTGTTCCGGCTCCTGCCGGCGGGGTTTCTTTCGCCACTTCCAGCCTTTTCGTTTCCGCGGCAGAAGCACCGTCGGAGCCTGCTCTTCCTGGTTGGCCAGTTNNAAATATAATTGCGAACCGTATCAGGTTTGCCGTTTAACTCGCGCAGCACTTCGGGGCTGTTCAGACCAATGTAGCTGGCAATGACCTCATAATAGTATTGCCGTGCCGGGGCAGATTCCAGCAGGATTTGCTGGAGGCGGCGCGTCTGCTCGGCATTGGCATGCCCTTCCATGGACAGCACAATCAACTCGGCCAGCTCGCGTGAAAAGTTTTTGTGTTCGGTCGGATTCATCGATTACTCCAGGGCCAACTGCATACGGACGCAGCGAACCAGCCGTCCGTGAATAATTGCGATGCGTTTGAATACCGCGGTCGTCGATATGCCCAGACGGGAACTGATGGCCTTGAGCGTGCAATCCTGTTCATATCGTAATTTAATAAGCTGGATATCCTGGGAATTCAATTTAATCANNTAATCACACATTCCTTCAAGGCCGCCAGACGCTGTTCAAGCCCATCAATCATAGCGCCGGATTCCTGCTCGATGACCTCCAGTAACTGTTCATTCAGCGTGCACTGGCCGGATGGGTTTTTCTTGAAAAAGTTGTAGATTTCATAGCGGGCAATCTGGATGGCCCAGGCCTGAAAATCGGTCCCCGGCTGATACGAGGAAAATTTTCTCCAGATAACCGATACGGTATTCTGAAGAATATCCTCGGCATCGGAATAGTTCGGGATAACCGCCAGAATATAGGCAAATATCGACTTCTGGTTCGGTATCAGCAGCCGAATAAATGTATCTGAATTATCTGGATCCAGACGTCCCAACGGATTGTTATCATGTGTTACCATAATCACTTAATAAACTCTGTAACCGGTTTGTTTTTTTACTTGTTTTACCTCTTTTTTGAAAGAAAGTTGATTTTGATTTTTATTCCTATTTATTGCCATTGTATAGCTGTATGTATCTTTTAGAGTCCTGGGGTAGGATTTATTGCCTGCCAGTTGGCATAATCATTGCCATAAGCCGAAGGTGTAATACGTCCCAGCGACTTGCCCGTTCCATCCGGCGAGGTTGGCCATGGCGCATCGTCATCATAATTCACGCGGTCCACACGAATAAAATATCGTATTCCTTCGGCTGTATCACCCGGCTTGAGCAGTTCCAGCCTCTCGCCGCCATTAGATAAACTGCCGGAGGACCATACGGCGTATTTCAGGCCCGAAGGAATAGAGCCATATTCACTCTGGAATGCGGCCAAATTCTTAATCAGCAGCATTTTTTCGCCGGGGGCAAGCCAGGTATCGACCGTCAAATTCAATAAAATACTACTGTCTTCATCCACAAATCGCCATGGAATCACCTGCCCAGCATCGGACAGCCATAAATCAACCGTCTGGCTGCTGATGTTCTGGATTTCCACATACTCAGCATCGCCGTTGGACAAAGGATTATACATAATCTCGGTTATGACGACCGGGCCAACTAGCGGAGCGGTATTGGCAGCATTGGGTGTATTGCTGGTCATTAAAACAAAGTCGTAGCCCCCGGAGGTCTTCTGATAACGGCCAAATGAGACACCGGTTTCCGATGCCCCAAATTCCTGCTTGACACTATAGCCAGTCAACACCCCGCCCACAGCCGCAGTCAGACAGACTTGTTCTCCATTCTCGCTCAAGCGGAAAGCGGTGCCGAAGTGCGTATCTTCATAGAGTACCAGGTAACCATTTCGAGGAACGAATAATCCATCCGGAATTTGATATTTCTGCGGACTTATCGCATCATCACTGAGATACCAGCCGCCCACCGAAATCGGAGAATTGGTGGTATTGAACAGTTCAATCCAGTCCGGGGCATTATCATGCGAATGCGCCAGAATCTCGTTGATGACAATACTGCCCGGTGTCAGCGGGGTTTCAGCCCGGCCGGGGGAACCGCCGGTAAAGGTACTGGGGGCCCAGCCGGTTTTCTGACTCCACAAAGTCAGGTCTGCACTGGTCGGATTGAGCATCGTCAGCGAGAATCCATCGCCATCGGTCTGAGAATACCATGAATCCTTGTAGGCAAATGACTGGATAACCGTTCCGGCGGCATCGAGCATTTGAATCGTTTCGCCGCTGTTGCTCAGTTGGCCGGATGTCCACTGAATCACCGGGACACCCGCAGGGACTGCATAGACGGATTCAAACAGGGCTTTGTTGCTGACCAGCAGGACAAATCCATTGGCAGGGACATCCACATCGTCAAACGTATGCGTAATTCCCCTGTCAAATGCAACCCAGTTCAGATTAATAGTCCCGGTTCCGATATTCTGCAACTCAATGAATTCATGATTGGGGTCCTGGGGATTATACATCAATTCCGTGACGCGCAGGCTTTCCTTGACCGGGCCGACTGCAAAGGTGGCCTTATTGACGGTGGACCACTCGGAGCCGGTAAAGACGCGGGCCTTGACCTGGGTGCTCTTGCTGAGCGTCACCGGGGAGGTATAAGCCACGGCATTCGCCGAAGGAGTACCAATCGACATCCTGCCGACCAGTTGGGCGGAAATCAGGAAGTCGCTGCTGTTACTGATGTTATTCATCCCCTGAATTGCCAGGACATTGGTTCCGACCTGAAGCTGATTGATATATGCACTTAAATCAATCGTGGTTTGAGTCAGGGCAATATTATCATCACGATAGTTTGCTGCGGCGGTATTCCAGACCGGCGCCGATGCCGTAGCGACATTATCCCGTGCCACTTCTTTGCCGTTGAGAAAAACAATAATCCCATCATCGTACCGGATTTTCAGAAGCAATTCCGTGACCGCCTGTCCGCTGTACTGGAATGGAATGCGGATATAACAGGACGTATTGACATTATACATCTGGGTATTGACATTGATACCGCTGTTAACATAGCTGGAATAATTTACGGCATCGCCGGGATTGCGTTCATAGCCGACCGCCCCGCTGCCGGTAATCCAGCCGGTCGGGGTATAATTGCGGCTCGCCCAGACATTTTCCGGAATCGACAGGTATTGTCCGGGAATGATAACCGGGCCGCTGATACCCGGGCCGGACCAGGCGATGCTGAGATGGTCGCCGCCGGCGTGTTCTTTCTGAATTGCCTCGATATAATAGGCATTTCCGGCCGTCAATGTTCTGGCCGTCGATTTCTGGCTGCCGTAGGTCGTCCAGGTATTCGGATTAACCCATGACGAGATCGAGGCAATCACCGAAGCGTTGGCGGCAGCGGCATCGGTACTGAGCAGAAGCTGGCCGTTGTCATCGCTTGCAATCCAGAAGGTATAAGAGCCTGTCGTCGGAGGATAGACCAGCGCCCGGACACGCGTACCATAGTAATCCGCCCAGTCAATCGTCGGCATCTGAAAGCCGTTCCAGAATTCCACTTTGGTTGGATTGTTCGGGTAATTGGCATTGCCGGTCAGACTGTCGATGGTTTCACCGGTGATGTCCGTCCATGTCTCAGCCAGCACGGTTCCATCGGCGGCATAGATATTCTGTGTTGGGATCAGCACCTGCTTGGCGGCGTTTTCAGCGAAAAAGACCACTTCCGTTCCGGCCTGTTCATCGGTCGGCACCTGCCGTGGGTCTGAGCCATCCAGCGTATAGTAGATCGTCCCGCTGCTGTTGGGATTGGTCATCGACAAGGCGTAATTCGATGCGACATAACCACCCTGCTGACCCAACTGCGGCGCATCAATCGTCGGGAACCAGTTAACCGAGCGGAACTGGTCGCGGACACGAATTTCACGCAATTGCATGGGCCAGTTCTGATAGCCGTTGGCGGTGGCGTCGGACAGAGTCGAACTGGTTCCATAAATATAATTCCGCAAAAACGTCAGGGCTTCAAGCCAGGTATTTCGCGTCCGCGGTGTCGATACCGTGGCATCACCCCAGCGAGCGGATTCGGCGATAATCGCCGTATCAATCTGAGACGACAGGTCCGTCATCGTCTGCCAGACCCTGTCGGCGCTGAGCAGTCCGCCGTTAAAGAACAATTCCTGTGCCCGGTCGGCAAACCGCAGGCGATATTCCCGGTTCAGATTGGCTAATTGTTCATGCAGCCAGTGCGGATTGAAATAAGCGAAATTCGCCCCTGCCGTCGTCAGCGGCGTCACCATATTTTCACGCCGTGCATCGCCGGCCTCATAGGCGCCAAACGTGTGTTCGCTGTCGTGCTGAATCCACTTGAAGCCGTCCGGATTATTGCGATTATAGATGCCGAAGAAATTATTGGTTGCGACAAAACGCGAGCCGGCTCCGTCGCCATCGGAACTGTGATAATCAATCAGCATATAATCGATCAGATTGTCCACATCCAGAAGCCGTTCATAGGCCGGATTGCGTGTCCCATCCGGATTCATCCCCTGAAGGGCAAAATACTCGGTCACAGACCCTATCCCGTCGATCACCGCATCATACAGGCGGCGATAGGCATCCATCGTCCCATCCCCCGCGGCCACGGTGCGGCCCGCGGCGATATCCGGCTTGACTACATCATAATCGTCTTTGGTCCCCCCCATATAAGACGCGGCAAACCGTGCATCCGGACGTTCCTCCGTCTGATACAGGCCCCAGTACTGGCCGTTGATATACAGGTGATAATAGCGTCCGCGAGTATAGGGATGTCCCAGCAGCCCATGAGCCAGCCGGGAATGCTCATCACGGACAAAGGTATTCTGAACATTAATCGAGGCAGGAAGCCAGCAGGCCGACCAGCCGTAATTGGCGGCGGTCCTTAAATCCATCTTGTCGAATTCGTCGGTACCTTCATTGCCAAACAGCGGATAGGTCAATTTGCCGGCCCCATACTGACTGCGGAAAAAGAAACGCAGGGCATGCTTGGGGTTGCTGGCATTACGGCTGGCACCGCCGCGG
>DLFY01000172.1:0-6972 GCA_002482415.1 Phycisphaerales bacterium UBA7708 | reverse complement strand
AATCAATTCCAGCGAGCAGGGACGCTCAAATGAATCTCCGTCCGCACGCGTCGAGGAACCGGTATTGACATAGACTCCCAGAATCGGATCAAACAGATATTTCAGGTCTGTCACCAGCGACAGTGTTGGAATGGCCAGCAGGGCATCATCCATCAGCGAAGAATAGGTCGGATGGCTGACGATATCCGGATCCATGCCGTAATCCATGATGTGGCCATTCACGGCCCAACTGGCCGGCCAGCCCGGGCCGGGACGTTCGCCATTGGGCGACTGGGTCATGACATCGCTGAGAAATAGATAGGTCTGCGTATCGACATTGCCGGGCAGCCAGCCGGTCTTGAAGGAGGTTGCCCGCAGCGTTGTTGTTGTGCTGATATGGATGGGGGCGGCCGGATTATAAACAAGACCGTTATCCAGAGTCGGTGTGCTGCCGTCCAGCGTATAACGAATCACAGCAGTCGGATCACTGGTGCTGATGGTGACATCAAAGGGGGCAGTGAAAAATCCGCGTTTGATGCTGAATTGCGTATCCGGGGCTATGCCCATCGCGGAATTTTTGTTGGGTCGATTGGGGGTTGCCGGATAAAAATACCGCTGTTGGGTGAAATAGCTGAACAGGCCGTAGGATATATTGACTTCCTGGGGCGGATAGCCGTCGTTGACATCGCCGTATTCAGATACGATTTTACCGCCGGGAGCAATCAGGGCCAGATACTCACCGGTTTCAGACAGGGAAAAATTGGTGTGAATATAGTCTCCGGAGACAATACCCTTGCCGCTGGCATAAATCAGCAGAAAAGACCTGGGCTGCAAGGTGACATTGGAAGGAAACGCCCACTGCGTCAGATTGGCCGGGTCATCGGTTAAATACCAGCCGTTCATGCTGATTGGAATATCCGAGACATTATACAGTTCAATCCAGTCGGTCGGCTCGCCGGTTTCGTCGAAGACTTCCCAGGATTCCCGCGAATCATCGGGATTGGTACTGGCATTTTTGGCCATGAATTCATTGATGACGACCGGACCGAAGGTATCCAGCCATGATTCGGACAGGATTACCATATCAGCAAAGTTGACTCCGTCGCCATCGATCAAATCTCCGCAATTGAGACCGCTGCACCCGGCGGGATCCAGCCACTGCATGGCGAATAACTGCAGGTCGCCGAGGGTGACTTCGCAATCCCCGTCGATATCCCCGGCCGGGCATGGATTGACAACATAGTCGATAATCAAAACCGACAAAGGTGAAACATACCCGTTATTGTAGTCGGTGTCGGCACTGACGATTCCAAACTCAATCGTGCATGTTTCGTCACCCTCTTCAATATCATCCTGCACCGCTGCAATCTGTACCGTCTGTGCGGCGGCCCAATTGGCTGGTGTGAAGGTCAGGGTAATCGGATCGCCGGGAAAACCGCCATTGAGTTCCAAATCCTCCGTCTGAGGGGTCAGCGTGACCTGCACATTGGCCGTCGGCTGTTTTTTAAGCGCAATCGAAATGGAATCGGCCGCCTTGCCTTCCTCGACTGATGTTTCACCTCCGGTTTGCTGGATATCGAGCAGCAGTAACGGAATGGAATCCGGCCCGCGGTTGAAACTGACCAGAATTTCCTCATCGGTCATAGCATGATTCCAGATGCGAAACTCATTGTAGCTGCCGCAGAACATCGGGTCCACCCATTGCGACCGACCCAGCCAGTTATTGTTATCCGTCATCGAAGCCAGGGTAAAATGAATCGATCCGCTGGCTGTTCTGATGCCGTCCAGATACATCACCGTTTCAGCGGTGTTTTCATTCCAGGTGATGGCAACATGGCGCTGGCCGGAAGTGAAGGCAGGACCATCCATCACGCGTTCATCAGCCGCAGGACCATACCGGTAACCAAAGCGAAGAACACTGGCTCCGCCCAGGGGCGAGGCAAAAAAATAGGTGGTATAGGAGGAACCAGCCGAGTACCCTTCCCCGGCGCTGCTGGTTCCGAAATCAAAGATGCGCTGCCACATTGAACTGCCCGTCCAGGTCACCCAGGCTTCAAAGGTCGCCTGCTTGCCCAGCGAGGAGATAATCCCATTGGGCAAATCGACATAATCAATCGCTGAACCGGTAGAACTCTGAGAGCCGTTATTGCCGAGGGTGAGCTGACCATTGGCATAACTGGACAGACCGGTGCCGTTAACCAGCGTCCCGTGGCTGGACCCGATACTGTCATAGCAGTTGCCGCTGAAGCTGTAACGATGAACCAGGTCTGCCGGAAGACTGCAAGCCAGAATCATCACAAACCATGCCGCCAATATCCATCTGGTCATAAACACCACCTTGCAACAGGTCCTATAACTGCTTTTTCAATTTAGACATAAGGCTTTTGAAACCCGTCTTGATATTTCGTCTAAATATGCATGTCAATTGATCGGATATCGGGAATTCTCACAGCCCGACATCCTGCTTTGACGACCCCATATCGGTTATTCCGCTTTTGACACCGCGTGAATCGTATAACCCCCATCCGGATGAACCCACAGCATCTCCGTATCCCGCAGGAAATTCATCTTGGCCACGGCAAAATCCGTCATTGCAGTCACATAGCCTTCCTGGGCGGAGTAATAATCTTCCTGAGCACGCAGTACATCGCGGGTATTGGCCCTTGCATGCTGCATCAGCAGCAGAGTCGTGTCCAGACGCTGCTGGGCCAGCTTTTTGGCGCTGGTCTGCAGCAGGCTGCGCTGACGGGCCTCTTCCATATCGCGCCAGGCCTTGCGAACCTCGGCAATCACCTGGTCGGTCAATTGCTGATGCGCACGCTGCTGCTGGCTTAAGGCAATTAAGGCGCGTTTATAATTATTTCGTTCCAGCAGTCGATCCATGGCAAAATCCGCCCGGAGACTGAGTTCATAGCGTTCCTGGGTTCGCTGCAAGTCGCCCGGATCGGCACCAAAGGTCATTCGTCCCCGGGAGGCCGGAGAGGCCACACCGACGACCGATAAATCCATTTTCAGGGCATCGGCCGCCACGTCGATATGGCGATAGGAATCTTCCACCTGGTCGGACATATTGGCCAGGTCCAGACGCTGAAACTGAGCCGCCTCGATGGCCCGCTGTTCGGTCATCTGAATCTCGCATCGACCGAAATCTTCCAGTGCCAGCCATTCAGCCGCCTCGGGTTCGATATCCACATCCGGCGGGATCAGCAGACGCAGCTTGAATAAATCCAGCATTTCACGGTACAGGCGCTGGGTCTGAGCAAACGTATCTTCAGCCTTGAGGATATCCTGTCGGGTTTCTTCCAGTTCATGCTGCGCGACAAAACCAAACTGGCTGAGATGCTGCATCTTTTGATATAACTGCTCAAGCTGCTGGATATTTTCACGGGCAAAACGAACCCGCAGAGCATATTCCATGAGGCGATAGTAATCACTGACCACTGAGACCGTGAAGGTTTTGCGGAAACGGTTGAATGACCGAATCTGATACAGTGTGTTGCGCTGGGCCTGGGTCAGGGTTTCCAGCACGACCTTGCGGTCCGCCCCCCGCAACAGCGGCTGGGTAATCGCGGCCTGAAACAGGGAGGCCCCGCCGGTTCGGTAATTGCCCGACACCACATCAAAGGATCCCAGGGTTAAATCCGTGGTCAGCAGCGCCCCGGTTGCCAGCAGCTTCTGAATGCCGGCGGTGCCCTGTCCGCCGCGAATTTCATTTTCATAAGGACGGGCCGAACTGGACGTGGTGTTGCGCACCATCGTCTGACCGGCGGCCGCTGAGGCAAACGGGGTAATATCATACAGGTGTTCCGCTTCGGTTTGATCCAAGCCAACCAGGTACAACTGCTCCCGCGCCGTCTGAAATTCCGGACTGGCCCAGACCGCCAGTTGAACCGCTTCGGACAGGGTCATCGCACCTTTCTCGCACACGCGAGGAAGAATCTCGCTGTTGAGCGATTGTGCCCCCCGGTCGATCCGATAATCCGCCCGGGAACCCAGGGAGTCCTGCCATTGATTCTCGATAATCCCATAGACCTGTTCATCGGCTTGGGCTGCTGCCTTCTGACGGTCCATGCCGCAGCCGATGAGTGCCGCGGCTAAAACAGCGGCAATCACTACGGACCCTGTCCGCCATGCGGCACAACAACAGACTGTATTGGGGATTTTGGTATACGGCATCTTTGCCCTGAACACTATCATGATTTGATTTCCGTAATTACAGGCCGCGAATGCCGACCAGCTCATTGGCCACCAGATTGACACCCTGCGGGACCGCGATACGAACGGGTTTGCCCCACAGAGGCAATCTCTGATCGACCCATAACTGGGCGGGAATCTGTTCGAACGCCGCCCCAACAGAAACCACCTGAGAACGGATCACGGAACGAGGAACGGTTGATTTGATCAATTCAACCGGCATATTCTCTTTGACCAGCCCGGCCTTATGCTGATCCAGCCAGATCATCACATACCCGGCGTCCGGGCTGGTGACTGTCAGGATAGGCAGCCCCGGGGTAATCGACTGGCCCTCATTGTAGGCAATACTGCCGACCACGCCGTCGATTTCCGCCCGAACCGCCAATTGACTGACCGGGGCAAAGCACTCTTCGATGTATTTTTCCTGCACGCTGACGGCTTTTTCAAACGGCGCCAGCAATCGCTTAAGATAATCATCACTCAGCGCGACCTGCTGTTCCTGGTCCAGTCGATTCTGGGCCAGCAGAAGATTTTGCTGGGCCTGTCGGACCAGTTCCTCTTCGGCGCCAACCTTGCGGGCCATGCTCTCATGCTCCATGCGGATGCGCTGCACTTCATACGAATCGACCGCCTGACGTTCGAGCAGCAGTTCCAGGCTTTTCTTTTCCAGTTCCAGCCCGGCCAGCATGCCGCGATCCGCTTCCAGCGTTGCCCTGGCATCGAGTAAATCCAGCCTGGCTCGTTCCACATCCAGCGCCAGCCGGCGATAGGCCAGGCTCTGTTCGGACTGCTGAACCTTGACATTGTTGTCTAACTCGGCCTGCATGGCATCCAGTTCCGCCCTGAGACGATCCATCTCCGCCCGAGCCGTTGCCCGCTGGGCCGCCGCCAGAGAACGGGCGTATTCATTTTCCAGGGGGTTGCCCAGTTCAATCAGCGCCAGCAAATCCCCCTTGCGAACCGTCTGGCAGGGCTGCACATAAATGTGCCGGATCGTCGCATTTTCCACGGCCATAACAGCCTGACTTGGGGCATACGCGATCCCCTGGACTGTAAAGCTGCCTATTCGCTGCGAGTACAGCACCACCACGACGCCAACCGACGCCAGCCAGATGAATATGGGAAGAATCCCTCCAATTGTTTTACCTGCTTTCCGTGCCATGTTTTGTTACATCTCCAAAAGTTGTTCCTGCATCGTCAGACTGACGTTGTGTACACCCTCGATTCTGCGAATCTCCGACAGCAATTGCTCGTTGTTGGCAGCCGTCTTCAGGGAGAGCTGGTACGAAAAATCCACCGAGCTGTCATCAGGACTGCACGAGTTGGATGAAATCAGCGTCATCGTCCGAGTAAATCGTTTCAATGTCTTGATGATGGGATGATCAGGCACCATCGCACCATCAAAGGTAAACCGCAAAAAAGCGTTATATGAATTATGCATTCCAAAATCCGCGTAATGCAGATACAGCAGAACCAGGCAAAGCCCGGCGGTACCAATGACCGCCAGCGCGTAGCGCTGTGAACCGCAGGCCATACCGATCACCACCGCGCAGAACAGAAATGTAATATCCCGGGTATCCTTGATGATATTGCGAAACCGAATCAGCGACAGCGCGCCCATCAGTCCGACGGCAATCACAAAGCTGCCGGAGATGGTCGTCATCACCAGCGAAATGACAATGGTGATCACAATCAGGGATTGAACAAACGATTTCGAATAGGACAAATTGTTATGCGTAAAATAATATACCCACGCAAGAACCTGCCCCAGAACAAAGGACAACAGCAAAGAAAGCAAAATCGACCACATATCAACTTCCGGACTGACGGCATATCCGTCCAGAATTTGCCACATTTTTTCCATATCATTCCTCGGATTATTTTACCTGAGTTTCGGCATGGTATAGCCAGTCGTCGCCGCCGGAACCAACTGCGACACCGAACTGCAATACTTGGACATCGATTGACGGTTTAAGTTGAACATCTGAACCATTTGTTTTACCCAGTTTGGAAACCGGGCTGTAAATTTAATCTCTAACACGACAAAATCAATCGGAATTTTGACCCATCCCGGCCCATTTAATTTCACCATCGCCTCATCAGCCGGATGATAACAGAGTTCACGGTCGAAGGTGATACGCACTTTGGAATCGGACCGATTTTCGAATGCCTCACGCTGATACCGGACCAAAACCACGGGTTTTGCCAATAAACATCGGCAATAATGCATGAATTGCTGCAATGCTGCACGATCTTTTTCCGGCAGGTTGTCCGGAATATAGGCTCCATTCAAAATCGATCCAATCTGACTTTTATGAACCTTGGCGCGGCTTTTATACACAATCCGGTTGAGTTTTCGTTTGATTTCAAAGAAAACCGGACTGTTTGGGTCGTCATCGTATCCACGGATACGCAGCTTAAATCGATTACATTTATCTACAATTGTTTCCTGAAACAAATGCAACTGCTGCGAATCCAGATAAAGACTGCTGATCGGATATTGCCCTGAAGGCCGACGGGCNNGGGATCCGGCTGCAGAAAGCTTTTTACATACGAACGGATCGCAACTGCAACATGCTCCGGGACACGATACTTCAATTCGTAACGCTTTGCCAGAAGCGTGTTTAACGGCGCTACCGGGACAACTATTTTATCCGGAGCAGCGACCACCGACCCAGCAGGTCGCAACGGTGCCGCCTGATAAAGCTCAGGAGACTTTGAATCCTGTTGTATAGGCTCAGTCTTAATTGTTTGCATCTCCCTTTGTTCCCAATTCTTTTATTTCTATATGACTCACTT
>DLFY01000204.1:2378-14878 GCA_002482415.1 Phycisphaerales bacterium UBA7708 | reverse complement strand
TACCCAGGCGGATAACAGCACCACCCGCAAATATGGCGGCACCGGCCTTGGCCTGACCATTACCAGCCAGTTGGTAAAAATGATGGGCGGAAGCATTGAAGTCAAAAGCAAGCCGGGCAAGGGATCTGTTTTCAGGATTCTGCTGCCGCTGCCAGCAGAGTCGGCTGCCATGCCGCAGACGGTCAATCTTGTACAAGAAATAACCGATGCAGAATCTCATGATAGTTCTGCCAAACTTGGCGGAAGCATTCTGGTTGCCGAAGATAATCCGGCCAATCAGCAGTTGATTCAAATCCTGCTGAACAAAATGGGTCTGGCCGTAACCCTTGTGGACAACGGCCAAAGCGCCGTCGAGGCGGCAACGACTACTGCGTACGACCTGATACTGATGGACATGCAGATGCCGGTGATGAATGGTTATGATGCCGCCCGGACCCTGAGACATCGGAATATTGGAACACCAATTATTGCCCTGACCGCCAACGCCATGCAGGGGGATATGCAAAAATGCATCGAATACGGCTGTAATGACTATCTGCCAAAACCCGTTGACAAGGCAAAACTGGTCAGTATTCTCGGGAAATACCTTGGCCAAAATTCACACATAAAATCCTCAGCCTGCCAAACCATCTGTTCCGAGGCCTCGATCAATTAACAGGGGTTCGAATCTCTAAAGATTCTGTGCTTGATATATTTATATATGTCCGAATAGTAGATGGGGGAAATAGCTAAATATCAACTAAGCCTGATTCGTTTTAACCAAACGAACCCAATTCAAGCGTATTGACTTAAGCGAGATTCTTACGTAATATATCGCCCAAAACGATAAATATGGACAATACGAGTGCGGATTAAGCAAAATGAACATACGAAATGCCACGGTTAAAGATGTTCCGGCCATTCATGGCCTCATCAGTTGCTATGCGGAACTGGATCGGATGCTGTTCCGCTCGATGGCGGATATCTATGAGAACCTTCAGATATTCAAAGTGGCTGAACAGGATGGCAAGGTTATTGGCTGCTGTGCGCTGAAGGTTATCTGGTCCGACCTGGCGGAGGTCAAGTCCCTGGCGGTGGACCAGCATTATTTCGGTCAGGGTACAGGCAAGGCCCTTGTCCATGCCTGCATTGATGAGGCACGTAAACTGGGTCTTAAGAAGGTCTTTACCCTGACGCTGGTGCCTGATTTCTTTGAAAAGGCAGGGTTTATCCGGGCGGAAAAGAATGCGTTCCCGATGAAGGTCTGGAGTGACTGCGCTCTTTGCCCCAAGCAGGACCACTGTGACGAAACAGCCCTGATGATGGAGTTATAAGCTGTTTACCCAACCTGCCGGCGCTGGAAGAAGGCTACCGACAAGGCCAGAATACCGACCGTATAAGAGGCGGAATAAGACAATCCCTTGATAAGATAGGAAAAGGGAACGATTCCTTTTTCATAAATGGCATCGCTGATCCAGAATACCTGCATATTGGGGAGCAGGGCGGTATAAATCTTGGCCCACAGATATTGGCTGGCGTATTGGCTGGCGACCCAGTCGCTGATTAGGCCGAGCATAAATACTGATATACAAAAGACTAATGTCATTACCATATTACACCGGGTCGAAAACAAAACCGCCAGAGCTACCAAAATCAGAGTGCCAAACAGCAGCAGCAGGCTTGCATAGATATCAAATCGACTGAATTGCCCTTCGGCAGGGCCGATTTTCCATTCCTTATTGACAAACGTCAGCAGGAATAGGGCGATAGCAGATAAAATAGCTCCTGTTACAATGGCCGAGGCCGAAAAGCTCCAGTCATACGAATAATTGACAATTGCGCTGATCAGCAGGCTGCCGAGGATGATGGCTATGGCAGCGACAATAACTGGAATATCCATTTCATCACTGGCGGTGGACATGACGCCGTGGCGGGCGGCCATCAGATAGGCGGCGGTGCCGATAAAATGGGCAAGACACACAGCCGAGGAAATCCCCAGGAACTTGCCGATGACAAAGACCGGCCGGGCGACTGGCTTGGAAAGCACGGTGGTAATGGTCTTGGATTCGATTTCTTCGGTAATTGCGCCGGTGGCACTAAAAACAGCAATGAACAAACCCGCCAGAAACAGCGTAGATAACCCCAATTCCCGGAGCAGCTTAACGTCCTCATCAAGGGTGTACATGCTGACAGAGGGAGCCAGGATGAATAGCAGAATGGCAATGACGATGATGACCGCATAGATCGGTTGTCGCAGGGTTTCAACAAAAGTGTTTTTGGCAATACTATATAATGCTGTGAACATAATTTTCAGAAAAAAGTACTTAACCTATCGTCAGAATCCTGTTATATTCTCCCGAATCGTCGGGTCAGGATTGCTTATAACTAAGGAAATTATTATAGTTTTACTCTTTTAGCAATAGAAAGTTCTTCGATTTTCCAGAAAAGACAGGAACAGGAAGTATGAATATTTCTTCGAAGAAGGCCCAGAATACCGCATTGCTGGGCTTGTGTTTGTCGGTCGTTTTCTTCTTGGTGACATTTTGGCTTGGGGCTTACTGGTCTGCCCGGGTGCTGTCATTTTTGAGCTGGCAGGTCCTGGCTGGGGCTTTTGTATGGCTGGTTCTGGTGATCCAGTTTTATCAGCGGTCGCTGGCTGAGCAGGAAAAGCTGGACATGTCACGCATGTCCAAGGCGATTCAGCAGGACACCATTTTTTCAGGGGGAGCGGACCGGACGGCCCTGTTTGAACAGGCTCAGAAACGGCTGGCTTTTTTTGAAAAATGGATATTGCCGATATCCGGGACGCTGATTGCGTGTATGGAAATTGCGGTGGGGCTTATGCTATATCGCAAGGCGACCGACATTGTTGCTTCGCCGAAACTGGCCAATCCATTTCTGGCTGCGATTCTGATTGTTTTGGTCGCGTTTATCAGTTTTTTAGTCAGTCGGTATGCCACGGGGATGAGCAGCGAGGCGATCTGGCGGCCGCTGCGGGCAGGGGGCAGCTATCTCCTGCTGACGGCGGCGCTTGGGGCATTGACGACCGCGGCGATGATTGGAGCACAATATAAATACACTGCTGGCCTGGCCATCCTTGAATATGCGATTCCCTGGGTGATGATTGTTCTGGGGGCGGAGATTCTGCTCAATACAATTCTGGATATTTATCGGCCGCGTGTTGCGGGGCAATATGCCCAGGCAGCCTTTGACAGCCGGCTTCTGGGATTAGTCAATGAACCCGGCGGCCTGTTTCATTCGGTGGCCAATGCCATTGATTATCAGTTTGGATTTCAGGTCTCGCAGACATGGTTTTATAAGCTGCTGGAACGGGCGATTCTGCCGCTGATTCTGTTTGCGGTGCTGATTATGTACCTGATGACCAGCCTGGTGATTGTAGGGCCGGGACAAATGGGGGTGATTGAGCATTTTGGGTCGCCGGATCCGGCGCAGGGGGGCAGACAGGTTGGGCCGGGATTGACGCTGAAGTGGCCGTGGCCGTTTGATATCGTCTATATGTACCCCACCGATTTGATTCAGAAGATCAACGTGGGCTTTATCGAAGATGAAGGCGGGGCGAAAGACCTGCTCTGGGGCAAGGAGCATTATAAAGAGGAATTTGATTTGCTGGTTGCGTCGGCGGAGGTGATTTCAAAGCAGCAGAGCGATGTCAAGGTCCCTCCGGTCAGTATTGTCCGTGCAAATGTCCCTGTTTTTTATCGCATCAAGAATGTCTCGGACTATCTTTACAACCATACCGATTCAGCAAAGATGCTTGAGATTATCAGTTATCGTGAACTAACACGATTTGGAGCCAGTGCGACGATTGAGACCGATAAGGACGTAATCGAGTTCAGCCTGCTTGGCAAAGGCCGCCTGGAAGCCTCGCGTGCTTTGCAGGAACGCATTCAAAAGGCCGCCGACGAGGCCGGGCTGGGAGTAGAAATTGTGCTATGCGGTCTGCAGGGGATTCATCCGCCGCCGAAGCTGGCTGAAGATTATCAGAGTGTCATCGCTGCGATTCAGACGCGCCAGGCGTCGGTTTTAAATGCCATGGCGGATCGGATCAGGATACTGACCGAATTGGCGGGTTCCGTAGAAGAAGTGAATGCGTTATATGCATTAATTGGACAATACTCCAAAGTCAAAGACACTCTGCCGGCTGAGCAGAATGAACAAATGCGCAGGCAGTTGACTGCGTCCCTGGAGCAGGCCCGCGGGCAGGTCTTCAAGGCGATACGGCAAGCCGAAGCCGATGCTTTTGAAAAGGCGACTCTGGCGGAAGCAACTGGAGAACGATTTGTCGGTCAGCTTAAAGCCTATCAGGCCAATCCTCAACTGTATAAACGGATTCTACGGCTGAAGATGCTTGAGGAGACGCTGGAAAAAATCCGCAAGTATGTGGTTGTGGCCGATACGAAAGACACGCAGGTTTATATTATTGATCTGCAGGAGAAGCTGACGCCGACCCTCTATGATATGGATGTTCAGTCCGTGATTCAGGATGCAAACAGATAAGAGTGAATAACACTAATTCAATAGCAGGATAGAGATATGAAGAATATTTGGGGTATCATCAGTATTGTTGTGGTTGTGGCGGCGCTGGCTCTGGCGATGTGCAGTTTTCAGGTACGGCAGACGGAAACCGCCCTGGTGACGCGATTTGGCAATCCGGTGCGCACGATAGACGAGCCGGGCTTCCAGTTTCGCTGGCCGGTGGGAATTGAAAATGTGCATAAGTTCGATTCCCGTCTTCAATTGCTGGATATCATGATGGAGGAAACCACGACTGCCGGCGGTGAGCCGATTATCGTGCACAGTTTTATTGTCTGGCGCATTGCAGAGCCTCACAAGTATCTGATATCGGTGCGCGATACCAAGGGAGCTCAAAAGGGTATCGAAAATCTGCTGCGGAACTCGCAGAATTCCGTTATCGGTCGTCACTATTTCAGTGATTTTGTAAACACGGACCCGGACAAGGTTCGGTTTGAGGTTATTGAAAAGGAAATTTTAGACGAAATTGCTCCGCGTGCCAAGAGCAGCTACGGTATCGAGGTAGCATCGGTCGGCATCAAGCGGCTCGAAATCAGTGACAAGACCACAGAAAAAGTCTTCGAACGGATGAAGGCCGACCGGAAACGCAAGACGACTAATATTCTTTCCGCGGGTGATTCAGAAGCGAAAAAGATTCGCAGCGACGCAGAGGCCAAACAGCAAGAACTGCTGGCCGTCGCCGAGGCTCAGGCCAAGGCGATTCGCGGGGCCGGCGATGCCGAAGCCGCAGCCTATTACAAGATGCTGGAAGCGGATCCGGAGCTGGCGATGTTCCTGCGTGATCTGGAGGCCCTGCGTACGATTTTAAAAGAACGCTCCACGATTGTACTGGGAACCGATACCGAGCCGATGCAACTGCTCAAGGGGATTCCGGATATGAAGAAAACGGAACCCAAACAGTAACCATTAAAATGAATTCGAAACACAATATCATATTGTGAAGGAATACGCATGTCGCATAGTCATGACCATCACCATCATTCAGGCTGCGGGTGCAAGCCGCAGGGATCGGCGTTTGAACCGCAGGATGCCGCGGGCAAATCGCTGACCAGCGCTTTAAAGACCAGCTTTGCCATCCTGAAGGTTATCATGATCGTCCTGGTGATTTTGTTTTTAGCCAGCGGGATTTTCAAGGTTCGCGAGGATGAACAGGCCCTGGTGCTGCTGTTCGGCAAGGTGCAGGGGCTGGGAGATGACCGTGTTCTCAAGCCGGGGCTTCATTTTACCCTGCCTGAACCCATCAGTGAAATTATCCGCATCCCGGTGACCAAGGTGCAGACACTGAATGTGGATTCATTCTGGTATTTTGAGACGGCCCAGGAGAAATTGGGTCAGAAGAATCCCTTTCCGCCGACCTACCTGGATCCCATTAAAGATGGCTATTGCCTGACCCGAAATGACAGTATCCTGGGGCTGGAAGGGGACGATTATAATATTGTTCATTCCCGCTGGACGATTACGTACCTGATTGATCGTCCGGAACTGTTCTTTGAAAATATGCATTATCGTCAGCCCCGTCCCGGTGAAGATTTTCTGGATGCCGCTTCCGAATCCATCAATCCCATGCTGGAAAGTTTCACCTCATCAGCGATTGTCGGGACGATGGTCAAATACAGTATTGACGACGCGGTGACCAGCAATCGGGATATTTCTGATAAAGTAAAAATTCTTTTGCAGAAAAAACTGGATGCTTTAAACAGTGGATTGAAAATTGATGGGGTGAATGCCGAGCGGATTGTCTGGCCGCGGCAGGTGGACGATGCGTTTCAGGCGTCGATTCAGGCCGGTCAGCAGAGCAAGACCATTGTTACGGATGCTTATGCCTATAAAGAAAAACTGCTGACCGATACGGCCGGGCCGGAGGCGGAGGTGCTGCTGGAAAAAATTAAACAGCCCAACCTGACACAGGCTCAGAAAGAAGAACTGGTGGCCCAGATGAAAGGGCAGGTGCAGGGATTGATTNNCCGAAGCTCGCGGGTATAAAACAACGACCGTGGCGGAGGCCCGTGCCAACGCCGAATACCTGCAGAAGCTGCTGCCGGAGTACAACAAACGTCCGGAACTGGTGCTGCAGCGGATTTATCAGGATGCGATGGAGCAGATTATGGCCAAAGCCGATGAGAAGATGTTCATTCAGCCCGGCGGCGACAATCCCAAGGAATTGCGAATCCAGATGAATCGCGACGTCAAGAGTCAGAAGAAAACACAGTAAGCCGGCAAATAATTCAAACTATGAAGCTGTCCTGTTATGTAGTTGATGGAAATTAACAGACCTATTCAGAGAGACAGAGTGTTATGGTTCATACGCATATTGGTGTAAAAGAAACGGAACTGGAAGGCGGGCATACGCACAGCAAGCAGATCCGGGTCAGCTTTGCCCTGTTTGGGACGCTGGCCGGCGGGGTACTGCTGCTGAATGCCCAACTGGCCAACTGGATGCCGACCATGTTTGGCCTGGACGGGAATGTCAGCCAGATCGTCGCCATGGTAGGGGCACTGCTGCTGGGACTGCCGATCATTCTGCATGCCGTGCAGGGTGTGATGCATGGTCACATGCACATGGATGAGCTGGTTGCCCTGGCCGTGATTGCCGCATTTGCCACAGGGGACTATGTGACGGCCGGAGTGGTGGGTTTCATTATGCTGCTGGCCGAATTGATGGAAACCCGGACGGCGCTGGGGGCAAGGGCGTCTATCGAATCCCTGATTCGGCTGACACCAACCACGGCGACGCTAATCAGCAATAACGGTCTGGAAAGCGAAGTCAATGTTGCAACCCTCAAGCCCGGCGATGTGGTGCGGGTCCGGCCCGGCGACAATATCCCTGCCGACGGCCAGATTCGGGAAGGCTTGAGTTCGATTAATGAAGCGACGATTACCGGCGAATCGCTGCCGGTGGATAAAGTGGCGGGAATGCAGGTGTTTGCGGGTACATCCAATATTACCGGTGTGCTGGATATTGTGGTGACCAAGGCCGGACAGGATACGACGCTGGGCAAGGTTCAGCAGTTGATCATGTCGGCGGAAAAGACGCAGCTTCCGATCATGCGGATGATCGACCAGTATGTCATGTGGTATATCCCGACGATTCTGATGATCAGTGCGATTATCTATTTCTTTACCAAGGACCTGAACCGTTCGATTTCGGCGCTGGTGATTTCCTGTCCGTGTCCGCTGATTCTGGCGACCCCGACGGCGATGGTGGCGGCCCTGTCGGCAGCAGCTCGCCTGGGGATTCTGGTCAAGAATGTATCGCTGCTGGAAATTGCCGGCAAGATTACCGCGGTGGTCTTTGACAAGACGGGTACCCTGACGACCGGCCAGCTTTATGTGACCAAGCTGGAACCGGCCAGCGGGATTGAACCGGCGGAATTGCTGGCGCTGACGGCCTCGGCGGAACAAATGAGCAAGCACCCCGCCGCAAGAGCGGTTATCAATCTGGCTAAAGAGGCTAACGTATCATTTGAGCGCGCGGCCCAGTTCAAGGAAACACCGGGTAAAGGTGTAACCGCAACCGTCGGCGGTATTCGTGTGATGGTCGGGCGTGAAAGTTTCCTGAAAGAAAATCAAATTGATGTCAGCGGCGTGCCGGATCCATCGATGCACGAAGAGCAGGGATTCAGCACATTGTATGTGTCGAAAAATAATCACTGCATCGGCTGGATTGGTTTGCAGGATAAGGCTCGTCCGGAAGCCCAGATAGCGGTCAAGGAATTGTTTGATAACGATATTAAACGGGTGACGATGCTGACCGGCGACCGCAACGAAGTGGCTAATCGCGTCTCAGCGGAACTGGGCTGTACCGATTACAAGGCGCAGTGCCTGCCGCAGGATAAGCTGGCGGTGGTGGAACGCATTAAAGCGGATGGACATATTGTGGCGGTGGTTGGGGATGGCATCAATGACGCCCCGGCGCTGGCGGCGGGTGATCTGGGTATCGCGATGGGGGCGGCCGGCAGCGATGTGGCGATCAATTCGGCGTCCATCGCCCTGATGAGCAATGACCTGCGGCGGCTGCCGTTTTTGGTGCAGCTTTCGCGGAAGACCCGCGGCGTAATCAACCAGAACCTGTTTTTCGGCGTTCTGTTTATTGTGCTGGGCATTGCCGCTTCGGCGGTGGGGTGGCTGCCTCCGATTGTGGCGGCATTCCTCCATTTCGGCGGTTCGGTTCTGGTGGTGTTTAACAGCGCGCGGCTGGTACGGTTCGGGGAGCATCTGGACCCGCATATTCAGCCCGGGCATAATCATTAATTATTGTAGCGAGGTCATGCAGTGGCACAGAGCCAATTTGCAATCGAGACGATTTCATTGACCAAGATTTTCCCGGACTGGTGGGGCAGGCCCCGTGTGGTTGCGGTGGATAATCTGAATCTGAAAATCTATCCCAATGAAATTTACGGTTTTCTGGGGCCGAATGGTTCCGGCAAGACGACGACTATCAAGATGCTGCTGAACCTGCTGCACCCGACCAAAGGCGCGGCGATTGTGCTTGGCGGCACGTCGGATCAGGCGGCGGTGTCGAGCCGGATTGGGTATCTTCCGGAAGAATCGTATTTGTATCGGTATTTGACGGCGTATGAGACGCTGGATTTTTATGGGCGGCTGTTCGGATTGCCGAATTCTGTTCGCAAGGCTCGTATTGAAACGCTGCTGGATATGGTGGGGCTGGCCGGTGCGGGCAACCGGCAGGTGGGGACGTTTTCGAAAGGCATGGCCCGGCGTATCGGGCTTGCCCAGGCCCTGATTAACGACCCGGATTTGCTGATTCTGGATGAGCCGACGTCGGGGATGGACCCGATGGGAACCCGTCAGATGAAGGATTTGCTGGCGGAACTGGGCAAACGCGGCAAAACGATTCTGCTGTGCAGTCATCTGCTGGCGGATGTGGAGGATATCTGCGACCGGATCGGGATTATGTACGGCGGCAGGATGCAGGTGGAGGGATCGGTTAAGGAACTGCTGGAACAGACGGGCAAAACATACATCCAGACTTCTCAGGTCAGCGATGCGGCATTGAGCAAAGTTCGCGCGATACTGGAACAGGAACACTGTGAATGTGATATCGTTCACCCGATGGATAAGCTGGAGTCTTTTTTTGTCCGGACGGTCAATAAGGCTCAGCAGGAAATGCAGACAACCAGCGGGGCTGGTGTGGGGTCGGGCATCAGCGGCTTCCTTGCGGAAAAAGAAATTGTGCGTCAGCCGGGAATTCTGGATAAGCTGGTGACGTCCAGGGCGGCCGAGCCTGCCACGCCCGCCGAAAGTGAAACCGTCGCGGTCACACAGGCCAAGGCGGAACCGTCGCAGAATCGTGAATTGCTCAGTCAATTGATGGAGGCCAAACCCGCCGCATCAGGGCAGCCTGAAACGGCCCGTCCGACTGAGTCGGTCAAGCCGGCGGAGGCGGTCAAAAAAGACCTGCTCAATCAATTGATGGACCGGAAAAAACCCAGCGATGGTTCGACAACACCGACTGATAATCCCAAATGACGGGTGTAAGGGACTATGAATAGTATCTGGGCTATCGCACGAAATACCATGGCACAGGCCCTGCGGATGAAAATCGCGGGAGTCGTTGTTGTGCTGCTGCTGATTCTGCTGCCGATGATGAGCATGATTATGATCGGTGACGGAACGCTGCTGGGCAAACTGCAGACCTTTTCCAGCTACGGATTGAGCCTGGTGGGTATTCTGCTGTGCATCCTGACGATTGCCATTTCCACGTTTACTCTCAGTGATGAAATGAAGCGGCGGCAGATTTTTCTGGTGGTCACCAAGCCGGTGCGTCGATGGCAAATCCTGGTTGGTAAATTTCTGGGTATTGTCATCGTGGATGTAGTGCTGCTGGGATTGTTCAGCGGGTTGATTTTCGGCCTGACCATGTTTATGCCGCGATTTGTTGCAGCCAGCCCGGAGGATGCTGTCAAGGCCGGTGATGAGTTTTTTACAGCTCGAGTCGGCCTGAAGGTGTCCACGGATGAACAGGCGCTGCAGGAACGGGTCAAACAACGATATGAAAAACTGAAAGAAGAACGCCGTCTTCCTGATACGATGACCCAAATCGAGGTTTTGAGTGAGCTGATGCGGGAAGAACGCCTCGGTGAGAAAAGCGTCGAGGCTGGTCGGGTTCGTAAATGGACTTTTAAAAATGTATATCCGGCCAGCGACCCCAATGCGATGATTTTTGTCCGATATAAACTGGACACATCCAATGCTGTTTCTGATGTTACGGTTTACGGATTGTGGGCCGTTGGCGACTTGACCGCATATGAACAAGGCGGCGGATCATTGACTACCCCGATATACAATCTCCAGAAAGATTCAGCGACGCGTGCTGTACAGGAATTTGCGATACCCGCAGATGCCGTGACCAAAGATGGGATACTTGAAGTGGGTTTTTTGAATAATCCGAATCTTAATGAAATGACGGTGATTGTTCAGGATTTAGAGGTTTTATATAAAGTTGGGACGTTTACCGGTAATTTCTGGCGTGCGACACTGCTAATATTGATCCGGCTGCTGTTTTTGGCGGCATTAGGAATTACGCTGACCACGTGGCTTTCATTTCCCGTGGCGGTCCTGGGGTGCCTGGCGATTTTTTCAGCCGGAATTGTCAATGGTTTTATTATGGAATCGATTGATGGGCTGGGGGCCGGGATTGGTATTCTATACACATTCACGATAAAACCGTTTCTGCTGCTTTTGCCGCAGTTTGACGGAGATTTTAATCCAGCCAGTTATATTGTATCCGGCCGGATGATTCAGTGGCTGTTTTTGCTCAGGACGGCGGCGATTACGGTTGGATTAAAAGGATTGATTCTTCTGGGATTTGGAATTTATATATTTCACCGCCGGGAAGTGGCAAAGAGTGTGGTTTGAGGATGTGACGACATGCGCTGGAAAGATTATGGAATAATCCTGTTGTGCCTGGTGGTTTGCGGAGCGATGCTGTATCTGGCTTCATCGCAGCAGGATTCCATCCGTGCAAGCCGCAAAGACATGGGGCTGATGCTGACGACCAACCTTGGCGACGCCCCGCCGTCACTGGCGTTTGCCACGGTGGCGATGGGAGCCTTTCGCGGTTTGATTGTCGATGTTCTCTGGATGCGTGCGGATAAATTGAAGCAGGACGGCAAGTTTTTTGATGCCAAGCAGCTTGCCGAATGGATATCGATGCTTCAGCCGCGATTTGCAGCCGTCTGGGATTTTCACGCCTGGAATATGGCGTATAACATTTCCGTGGCCATTCCCAATACACAGTGCCAGGAGCGGTGGCGATGGGTGCGCAACGGCTACGAATTGCTGCGCGATAAAGGTATTGAATATAATCCGCACAGCATCATGCTGTATCGTCAGCTTTCCTGGATATTTCTTCACAAAATAGGCGATATTGCCGACGATTGCAATACGTATTACAAGCTTGAGCTGGCTTTATCCATGCGGCCGCTGCTGGGGGACAAGACCAATGCGTATTTTGAGAAATTAACCTCAGCTCCGCAGACCTTACAGGAACTCCTCAAGGATCCGCAGGTTAAAACCTTTGTGGATGCACTGCGGCAGGTGGATAAGGCATTTCTTTCGGATGAACAATTGATTGAAAATTACCTGTCATTGCGTCAAAATCCCGATCGGTTCCCCAAAGAAACGTTTGCAGTGATTGACCAGTATCGGCAGGATTCCGGCCTGGACAAGTTTGATGTGTTTGCCAGAGCTTACCAGATTCGTCATGTCTGGAAAATGGACCCGGCCTATATGCATCAGCTCAACCAGATGTATGGCCCGATGCGTCTGGATGATCCCAATCAGCGTGAGCCGCTGAATTGGGAGCATCCGGCGGTGCATGCGATTTACTGGTCGGCTAAAGGGCTGGATGTGGCAGGACGCGAGGGTCAGTACCGTGTGGACGAAAAAAACACGGATCGAATTATTTTTCACAGCCTGCAGATGCTGTATCGCTCCGGCAATAT
>DLFY01000204.1:0-2351 GCA_002482415.1 Phycisphaerales bacterium UBA7708 | reverse complement strand
ACATGCGGATGTTTGCAAGCTGTGACCAGACCTGGCGCAAAGTGATCGAAAAGTATGAAACCCTGGAAAAAGGCAATCCCAAAGCCGTTCGGGGCGGTCACAAGAATTTTCTTGAAAATGCCGTGATGACGTTTTATCAGGCCGGGCATGCCAGGCAGGCACTCGAAATTTACCGCACGATGATCACGCAGTACAAGATTAATGATGAGGGCCTTGAAGAGGAAGATTTCAAGCTGCCGATGATTGAATTCCTGCAAAAGCGAATGAAAGAGGAATTTCAGGGACTCGGTATTCGTGATGCCGTGGAGGCCATTACCGGGATGCTGCGGGAAAGCTATTTCCGTTATGCCGTGCACAATGACGATGAGGCCGCAGGTCTGGAAAAAATGGCCCAGGAAGTGCATACATTCTATCAGAAGGAACATGCCGACGAGGCCTATCGCATGGGACTTCCCACATTTGAAATGCTGCGATATACCTCATTTATGGATTTTCTATATGATCCGATGTACCCGGAAGAACTGCGTTTGAATTTGCTTGGACGGTTGCAGGTAGAGCGTCCGGACTTGTTTGAAAAATTGCAGAAACAGGATCAGGCTTATTTCGAGAAATTGCGGAAGGAGCAGGAAAGTCAGCAGGCACCGCAGCAGCCTTAAAAGGTTTTTGGAATACGTATTTCTTTTTGGGATATTTTATGTATAATCACGCCTCGTTCATGGGTGATCAGGATTGATTAATTCGATTGTAATACACGGAGGTTTATTTTGTCTGCAGCGGTACCACTGGAAAAACTGACGGCCTCACAGAAAAAGGCCGTATTGCATAAAGACGGTCCCTTGCTGGTCCTGGCTGGGCCGGGCAGCGGCAAGACGCGGGTCATTACCTGCCGGATAGCCGCCCTGATTGAATCGGGTGTGCGACCCTATCATATCTGTGCCATTACATTCACCAATAAAGCCGCTGAAGAAATGCGCAACCGCGTGGATGCCGCAGGCAGCCGCGGCGCCTGTGTCAGCACCTTTCATTCGCTGTGCGTTCGTCTGCTCAGGCAATATGCCGAGCAGGCGGGCATCAAGCCCAGCTTTACGATCTATGATTCCGGCGACCAGCTTCGCTGCATGAAAGAGGCCGTTGCCGCCTGCCAGGTGGACAGCGGCAATTTCTCGCCGTCACGGATGCTGGAATTTGTGTCTCGACTGAAAAACAATCTTGAAGATGCGGATTCCTTCAAGGCCGCCGCCTTTGACCATTTCGGAAAAACCGCCGCCAAAGTATATGCCTCGTATCAAGCGATTCTGGCCAAAAACAATGCACTGGACTTTGATGATCTCCTGGTCAAAACAGCTCTGCTGCTTCGCAACAATGCCCAGGTACGCACGGAACTGAGCAATCGGTTCCAATATCTGCTGATTGACGAGTACCAGGATACCAACCACGCCCAGTACCAGATAGCCCGCTTGCTGGCGCAGGCCCATGGCAATATCTGCGTGACCGGCGATCCGGATCAATCCATCTACCGCTGGCGGGGGGCGGATATCGGCAATATTCTGGCGTTCGAAAAAGACTGGCCTAAAGCCGTCGTAGTCAAGCTGGAAGAAAATTTCCGTTCCTGCGGTAAAATCCTGGCCTGCGCGGATAAACTGATTGCCTCCAATACCCGCCGCAAGGCCAAACAGTTGATTGCCACCCGGCCTCAGGGTTCTGATGCGGAATTCCTCGTGGCTGATGATGAAAATGCCGAGGCGCGCCTGTTGACCGACCGCATCCAGAAGCAAATCACAGCCGGTGTAGATCCGGGCCAGATTGCGGTCTTTTACCGGGTCAATTCCATGAGCCGCCCAATCGAAGAGGCGTTTATCCGAGCCCGAATACCTTATCAGGTCGTCCGCGGGGTGGAGTTTTATGCCCGCAAGGAAATTCAGGACTTTCTGAGTTATTTGAAACTGATTGCCAACCCGGTTGACGACCTGGCATTTCTGCGAGCGATTGCTACTCATAGTCGCGGGATAGGCAAGACCTCCGTCGATAAGCTGGCTCAGTTTGCCAAAGATTCCGGCATGAGCCTGCTTGCCGCGGCTGATTATGCCGACCATTTGATTTCGGTTTCATCTCCGACGCGAACACGTATCCGTGAATTTGCCAAAATGATCCAGAAATTTCAACAGGACGGCTCCGGGGAAGTTGCCCCGCAGATGGACTGTGTCTTTGCTGAAACCGGATATGCCGACGCCCTTAAAAGCGAGGCTAATACCGATGCGATTGAAAATATCAATGAACTGATTAATGCCGCCGCGGAATATGACCGCGAAACTGAAAATCCGTCGTTATTGGATTATCTGCAATCTATCGCA
>DLFY01000214.1:8652-10306 GCA_002482415.1 Phycisphaerales bacterium UBA7708 | reverse complement strand
TAATCACTCAATAGAAAGCCAGCAACTGAAAGCTCTTTTGCCATGCCAAAACGGGAAATGTCAAGTAAGATTAGTCTATTTTGAAAGCAGCAGCAAACCGGCTATTCTTTGCGTAATGGTTCGAGCAGTTCGCCTCGCAGGGCGGCTTTGACGGCACAGGCAACCCAGAGAAGGCCGCTGATTGCCATTGCCGCAACCAGCCCCGCAAGCATCGGCCAGGGGAATTTTCCGGCCTGCGACAACTGCGGGCCGGCGGCCACCAGGGCACAAATCACTCCGCACACTAATCCCGCCGCCAGAAGTCCGGCATGTTCAATCAGGATCATCCGCACGATCCGGGCCTTTTCAAATCCCATCGCCCGCATCATGGCCAGCTCGCCGGCCCGATCCAGCACATTGAGCAGGACGACCAGCCCCAGCCCCACGCTGCCCAGCAGCAGGCCCAGAGACCCCAGCGCCATAAAAATAGCAATATAGGTATTTTCCACTTCATGGAACAGCGCCAGCCGCTGCGCAGTGGGAACCGCCTCCAGCCCATAGGACTCATACATCCGCGTCAGGCCCTGTGCAACGGCTTCCATGTGCTCGGCAGATGTTTCGACCAGCAAGACATTCCACCCGGCCTGCGAGCGGAACCGCCTGAGAAACTGTTTTTCGCTGATGAGCAGCCCGCCCTGCAGGGAGGAATTGTCCAGCAGCCCCACGATATGCAGGTGAAACAGCCGGCCGTCCTGATCGAGATAATCCACCTGATCGCCCAGACGCTTGTGCAGGCTCCAATAGACCGTTGCATAGTCGCCGATGGCCGGCACGACATCCGGCCCCAAATCCTGATTGAGCAGGTCAAACGGATTGCCGTCGGCAGGAGCCCCTTCCACGGACTTGAAATGAAATCGCCCGGCCAGTTGTTCGGGAATGACGCCCCAGACAATGGGCTGCTGAGTGCGGGCCAGGTTCAGACAACTGGCCTGACCTTCGGAATACTGACGCAGGGAAACCATCTGAATCGCCTCGGCGGGAACCGACGGCAGAGCTTCCTTATGCAGAGTAACTCCATCCGGCCTTTTACCGATGGGAATGCTGCTTTTAGCCCAGAGCGTAAATCCGCCGGAGCCGCTGTCTTTGCGAGTCGGGTCTTCGATGGCGGTCTTTTGAAATCCGCCCACCGACACCACGACAAAAACACCCATCGCCAGCGCGGTCACCACCGCCAGGCTGCGGCCTTTGCGGCGCGAGGCATTATTGATGGCCAGACGCAGCAGCGACAGTGCCGGATTGTGTGAACTCCGCGCAACCGAAGACAGACGCCAATACAGCAGGATTACCAAACCCGCCAGCAAACACGCCCCGGCAGTGAAAAACATCATCGCGGCCTGCTGACTGGAGGTTCGGGTGCCATACCAGGCCAGCCCCCCCGCCGCGAGCATCAGCACAACCGCAGCAATCTGCAGTCGCCGGGCGCTGCCTCGAGACAGCACGGTGGTCTGGCTGCCATTTAAAAGCTCCACCGCGGGACGACGCAGCAGGCCTCGCAGCTTCCATCCGAAAATAATCAGTGCCAGCACGATGGATAACAATCCTGTCAGCAGCAGCGTCTGAAAACGAACCGAAAACAAAATCTGCAATCCGCCTGCAGCCGACGCCCAGATACTGT
>DLFY01000214.1:0-8617 GCA_002482415.1 Phycisphaerales bacterium UBA7708 | reverse complement strand
CAACAACCAGGCTGTGTTCCAGAATAAAGGCCGTAAACAATTGGCCCTGGGTCAATCCGGCCGCCGACAGAATTCCAAGCTGAGATAACCTGCGCTGGAGTGCGAAGGAATAGACCAGCCCGGCCAGGATCAAGGCCGCGGCAATCAAAAAGAAACTCAACCCCGTCACCAGTCCGCTGAAATCCGTTGTTCCGGCGGCAGCGGTCCTGACAGATCCCGTATCCAGAATCGCAAACCCGGCATCCGAAGGCTCCACCGCCGACACAATTCGTTTGGCGAGGGTTTTTGAATCATTGCCGGCAGCCGGAAACCGCATGGCGGTAATGGTTCCGAACCGGCTCGACCAGAGCTGGCGGGCCGTCTTCATGGCAATAAAGGCCTTGGGGGCGCCTTTGTACTGCTGCCAGTACTGCTCATCTTCCGGGCGAATCCGTGAAAAATCAATCGGGATGCCCGGCTTCCAGTCCCGGCAGTTTTCCGCATTCGCCAGCGCCTCAAATGACGGCATCAGCGACGTATCGGCACCCGTGCCCATCATCGGCACCACCGTCTTGACGCTAAATGCGGCACTCTGTTCGGAAAGACTTTTACCCTGCGAAGGGACGAAGTATCGTATTTCAATTTTGCCGCCCTCGGAGACGCCAAGATCGTCGGCAAGGTTTTCATTGATGATCATTTCATCTGCGGCAAGACTTGTAAATAAACCCGTATCGGCACGGTCTTCGATAGCACCGACAAAGGAATACGGAACGGTATTGTCCCCGGCTCGCAGTTCGTTGACAAAGTAGGTCAGCACCTGCTGATGGGCAGGAATTTGTCTGGCAATCGACTGAGCCATGGAATCGGCGAAGAAGACGGCATCGGTACGCAGCTCAAAACCGGTAAGGCCGTTAGGCTCCCGCAAGTCCAGCCCGGCATCAGGCAACTGCCACAGGGATTTAATACCCTGCAGCACCGTCAAGCTTTGTACCGCAGCATCCATCAGCAGCAGATTGGCCTGCACGGTCGAAGTATCCGGATGGAGCAGGGCATGCAGCCTTGCCAGCGGGATAAAAATATTCATCCCGCCGTCGGGCCGGGAATACAAATCGAATCGGCCAAAGGCATCGCCGCCGACAATGCCGCCCACGGTCCAGCGAAAGGCCGTCAGCCGCTGCTGTTCGGGGGCCAGAACCGCCTCGATGGGCATGCCGCCGGTCGTACTGAGCCGCACCAGAATATCCTGTCCTGGCGCCAGATTGAGCCGTCGGGCCAGCGGCTCACTAATCGCCACCTGCTGGTCCAGTTCCTTCAGCGGGTCCATCCCCTCTCCTGGCCCCAGAACCCAGAACCGCTCATCCACACCCAGCACCTGGACATCACCGACGCGCGTGGCGCCATCGGGAGAATCCGCAAATCCCTGACCCAGCAGCACCGGCGCCACGGAAACATGCAAAGCGCCAGCCAGGTCGCCGGCCAGATCCGCCCGGAACAATCCCGAATGCGCCACGGCCAGCCGGGTCTTGCCCAGCCGCCACTGGGCCTGCCGCAGGAGGCTGGCCTTGATCGAATCGCCTACCGACATGGCCCCTGTCAATACCGCCGCGGCCACCAGAATCGCCAGTCCCGCCGCTACATGCGACTTCCAGTAAAACCGAAACCCCCGTCGTGCCAGTTGAATCATTTTCATATTTTTCGCCTCAATCGATTCGGCCCTCTACCCCCGTTGAGCCGGAATCGCTATGGTCATAATGTCTTGAGCAGGCCGTCGGCCAGTTCGTAGCGCCGATCCATTTTTTTGGCCAGATCCATTGAATGGGTCACTACAATCAGCGTCAGCTTTTCCTGCTGATTCAATTCCACCATCAGCCTGGCAATCTGTTCAGCGGCAGCATGGTCCAGCGCCCCTGTCGGCTCATCGGCCAGCAACAGGGCGGGCTTGTTGATCAGCGCCCGCACGAGGGCCGCCCGCTGCCGCTGCCCGGCACTGAGCTGGCCGGGCAGATAATTCATCCGCCCCGTCAGGCCGACCCGATCCAGCAATTCCGCCGCATAGTACAGCATTTCCTTTTGCGACGCTTTGGTATTGCCCGCCAGTGTGGGAATCAGCACGTTTTCAAGCACGGTGCATTGCGGTAGGAGATGGTGCATCTGGAAGACAAATCCGATCCGCAGGTTGCGGACTTTGGCCGCTGCCGTTTCGCTCAGGCCCGCGAAATCCTGACCATCCAGCAATACCGTGCCTGCCGTCGGCTTATCCAGCAGGCCCAGAATGTTGAGCAGCGTGCTCTTGCCGCAGCCGGACGGCCCGACAATCGCCACCGACCGGCCCCGTGGAACATCCAGATCGATGCCCCTGAGCACTTCGGTTTCGCCGACGGTTTCAGAATACTTTTTTTGAAGTCCTTTAATCTGTAACAGGAAATCACTCATTTTCGCATGACTCCTTCCAGTAGGTTGAGGTACTGTTTGGAATTAGTTTTGATATCGAAATGCTGCAAAGCCGCCTGACGGCCTTTTTGGCCCATGTCGTGGATTTTGGCGGGATTGCAGATAAGCCCTCGCAGGGCGGCCATCAGATGCGGACAGGAATTGGGTTCGACCAGGATTCCCGCCCCGCTGCAGTCGGCATACTCCGGAAACACCCCCGCTGCCGGTGCGATAAAGCCCACGCCGCTGGCCATGGATTCCAGCACGCATAATCCGTAGGCCGCGGGCTTGCGAAACGGCACACACATTAAATCTATCGTCTGGAAAAATGTCTTGCGGCTGTCGAGACTGAAATCCTCCCGAAACTCCACACGCTCCTGCAAGCCCGCCGCCTGAATCTTTTTCTTCATGGACTCAATATACGCTGTGTCGGCCGCGGTCTGTCCGCCGCTGGCAATCAGCCGCACCGCGGGCAATCCCGGCTCGGCTGCCAGACCAATGACGGCATCGACCAGCAGATCGAACCCGTTATCCGGGCAGAGGCGTGCCAGATAACCGAGCGTCAGGATACCGCCGTTTTTTCGTCCCGCGGGGTAATCCGATAACTCCAGCCCCGGATAGGCAGCCTGAATCCGGCCTGTCGGCAGGGCCAGTTTTTCGGCCATCAATTTCTGATAATAACGGCTCACCGCGACAAACAAATCCACATTCGCCGCACACCGCCGCATCAGCTCCCAGACCTGCCCTGACCATGGCTGGCCCAGTCCATCCACGAATCCGTCTTCATCCTGCAGCAGGCTGACTACTGCACAACCCAGTTTTTGTCGAATCGGCCCGGCCACTCCCATCAGCAGGGCATTGGACAAGACCACCACATCGGGCCGGTTTTCCGGCAGAATCAGCCACTCGATCAGCCGGTCCAGTTCCTTGACTTGTTTTCCATCCTGCCCTCGCAGCATGGAAAGGGTTGTTTCTCCCAATTGTTTGACATTAGATACCCCTGCCTGCCGAGCTGCGCGTGATAACAGCCGCGGTGAATCCAGAATTGCATCCAGCCAGCGCGGTGTATGCCGAAAAAAGCCCAGCTTCTGCTGGAGATAGACATTGATACCCCCGAAAAACAACGGCCCTTTCGGAATATCGTGCTGCTCGGGGCCGGCCGGCAAATACATCGGCAAGGCAATTGCATCATGCCCCAGCCGGCACAATTGACGCAGCATCATCGCGTCGCGAACGCAATTTTCGCAATAAAAACCGCCTCCCGCCCCCGGTGCCAGATGTACCATTCGCATAGGCCGTCTCCAATTCCATTTGGCTTAACAAGATAGGCAATATTGTCCCGCTTCGGATAGCTTTTGTCAAACCCGAAATTCGAGAGATATACTCTATCGCCTACCAGAGAATGCGAGCCGACCACCCGACCCGCTCTTAGAATTACCCTGAATTTCAGCAGAGGTTCAGTTCTTTGCCGACCTGCTGGAATTTTTCGACCGCAAAATCGAGGTCTTCTTTTGTATGAGCAGCGGATATCTGGGTGCGGATGCGGGCCTGTCCTTTGGGGACGACCGGAAAGAAAAAGCCAATCACGTAAATCCCTTCTTCGAGCAGTCGGGCGGCCATTTTCTGAGCCAGGACCGCATCACCGAGAATAATCGGCGTGATGGGATGGTCGCCGGGAAGGACCTTCAGGCCTGTCTTCTGAATCCGCTGGCGGAAGTAAACTGTATTTTCATGCAGGCGGTCCAGCAGAGCCGTTGATTCGGTCAGCATCTCCAGCGCCCGCAGTGAGGCACACACAATCGCCGGTGCCAGCGAATTGGAAAACAGATACGGACGGCTGCGCTGGCGGAGCAGGTCCACGATTTCTTTGCGTGCCGAGACGAATCCGCCGCTGGCTCCGCCGAGGGCCTTGCCGAAAGTGCCGGTGATGATATCCACCCGGCCCATGACGCCGCGATATTCGGGCGTGCCCCGGCCGGTTTTGCCGATGACGCCGGTGGCATGACAATCGTCAATCATCACCGCCGCATCGTACTTGTCGGCCAGGTCGCAGATTTCATCCAGACGGGCCACATAGCCATCCATCGAAAAGACACCATCGGTGGCAATCAGACGCAGACGGGTATTGGAGGCTTCCTTAAGTTTAGCTTCGAGGTCAGCCATATCACTGTTTTTGTAGCGATAACGCTGGGCCTTGCACAGACGGATGCCATCGATGATGCTGGCGTGATTGAGTTCGTCGCTGATAATCGCATCCTCGGGGCCAAGCAGCGTCTCAAAGACACCGCCGTTGGCGTCGAAGCAGGAGCTGTAAAGAATCGTATCTTCGGTGCCCAGAAACTGTGACACCTTCGCCTCAAGGCTCTTGTGAATCTGCTGGGTGCCGCAGATAAACCGCACCGAAGAAAGCCCAAAGCCCCACTTGTCATAGCTGCCGGCGGCGGCCTTAATAATCTCCGGATGGTCGGACAGACCCAGATAATTATTGGCGCAGAAATTCAGTACCGGCCGGTCCGGCTTCACGGTAATACGGTTCTTTTGCGGGCTGACAATAATCCGCTCGTTTTTATACAGACCATCACTGCGAATCTGGTCAAGCGTTTCGCTCAATTGTCTTTTCATGGATTGATACATGACTTCTGTCTCCGTTTAAACTTAGGCCCAGTTCAGAACCACTTTACATCCGCCGCCGGAACGCAGCGCCTCGAATCCCTTTTCGAATTCGGTATAGTGGAAATGATGCGTAATCAGCGGCGAAATGTCCAGCCCGCCCTGAATGAGCATCGTGACTTTATACCACGTTTCGTACATAAGCCGTCCGTAAATGCCGGTCAGCGTCAGGCCGTTGAAAATCACCGTGTTCCAGTCCACCTGCGACGGAGGCAGAATCCCCAGCAGGGCAATCTTGCCGCCATGAGCCATATTGGTCAGCATATCATTGAGAGCCTGCGGGCTGCCGGACATCTCCATACCCACATCGAAGCCTTCTTTCATGCCGAGTTTCTGCTGGGCCTGGGCAAGCGTCTCGCTGCGGACGTCCACGGTCAGAGTAGCCCCCATCTTTTTGGCCAGTTCCAGCCGGCCGGGATTCATATCCGTCACCACCACATGACGTGCCCCCACCTGACGGGCAACACCGGCAGCCATGCAGCCAATCGGCCCGGCCCCGGTAATCAGGACATCTTCGCCGACCAGGTTGAAGGTCAGAGCGGTATGTACCGCATTACCCAGCGGGTCAAAGCAGCTTATCACATCCAGCGGAATTGACTTGTCGCAGTACCAGATATTGGTCACCGGTACCGAGATAAATTCAGCAAACGCCCCATCGCGATTGACGCCGATGCCCTTGGGCGAATGGCACAGATGCCGCCGGCCGGCCAGACAATTGCGGCATCGCCCGCAGACGACATGCCCTTCGGCGCTGACAATATCGCCGATTTTGAAGTCGTGAACATTGCTTCCCATCTCGACAATCTCGCCGACGAACTCATGGCCGATGGTCATGGGCGTCTTAATCGTGTTCTGGGCCCACTTGTCTNNGTGCCGCAAATGGCGGTCTTGAGCACCTTGATCAGCACATCATTGATGCCGATCTGCGGGACCGGAACGTCCTGCAGCCACAAGCCTTCTTTGGCTTCTTTCTTAACCAATGCTTTCATCGTCAGTTTCCCTTATGAATGAAATCCAAAACCGGATATAGCTCAACGGGTATTCTATTTCTGCCTGTCCGGAATTCTAAGTTTGTTCTGAACCGATGCCCCCTGACACGCCGAGGGCGGCTCACTGTATTTGAAAGAAATACTGTATATCACCCCTGCCCAAAGGTCAAGGGACAAGATTAGGGCTCAATAGGAATAAAGCTCTCGATTTTTCATGATTAGTTTGGTATGTTACTGAAAATACGTTTTTAGTGTCATAATACATGGATGGAGATTTCATGCCCGAGTTAATAACCGGCGTTGTTAAAAAGACATTCAAAGGCGGCTTTGTGCTGCGTGACCCGGTCCGATCGTTCCGGCCAGGCGGGCGGGATGTCATCGTTCCCATAGCTCTGGTGCGCCAATGCGGCCTTATCGAAGGCGCGGAAGTCTGCGGCACCACACGCACCGACCGCAACCTGGTCCTGCTGGATAAAGTAGAAACCGTGTGCGGCCTGACAGTTGAGCAATTCAAAAAACGCATTCCCTATCAGGAACTGACTGCCGTGGCACCTTATCAGCGGTTCGACCTTGAAAAATGCGGTGAGCCGGCAATGCGCATCGTGGACCTGATCGCCCCGATGGGCAAAGGCACCCGCGGCCTGATCGTCTCGCCACCCAAGGCCGGCAAAACCACCATGCTGTCGCAACTGGCCAAGGCCATCCTCGCCGATGACCCTAAGGCCCGAGTTATTGTACTGCTCATTGACGAGCGGCCCGAAGAAGTGACGTACTTTAAACGCGGCGTCGAAGGCGCGACGGTGGTAGCCTCGTCCATCGATCAGAGCATCGATGAGCACATCGACCTGGCGGAAATTCTTCTGGCGTATATCAAAGTGCAGCTTGAGTGCGGGCGGGATATCATCGTGTTGGTGGATTCCATCACCCGCATGGGGCGTGCGTTCAATCGCAAAGGCTCCGGCACCGGCCGCATCATGTCCGGCGGGCTTGAAGCAGGCGTACTCGAAATCCCCCGCCGCTTTCTGGGCATGGCCCGCAAGATTGAAAACGGCGGCTCAGTCACCATCATCGCTACTGCCCTGGTCGATACCGGCTCGCGGATGGACCAGCTCATCTTTGAAGAATTTAAGGGCACCGGCAACAGCGAAGTCATTCTGTCCCGCGAAATGGCCGAGCGGCGAACGTTTCCCGCAATCGATATTCCCGCATCCGGCACGCGGATGGACGAGGTGCTCTGGGGCCCAGCCAACAGCAAGAAGCTGTCCAACCTCCGCAAGGGATTGTTTAACTACAGAGCCATCGAGGCCATGAACACCCTGACCGCCGCCCTGCGAAAATATCCCACCAATGCCGAACTGCTCAAAATCCTGCCGGGCTGACACGTACCATCCGTTACATCAATAATAATCTCCTTGCATTTTTTAGCCGATTTGCTTATATAAGAGGCAATGATGCAGCAAACGAATACAATTCATGCCGTTCGTATTCAGGGCTTAGCCCTGCTGCTTATCCTGCGCCCCTAAGGCGCAGGATAATAACCCCAATTCTACATACTCAATATCGTTTTATAGTTTCTACTGGAAATTTCATCCATTTTCGGGCATAATCCGCATTTTGGTTTGGCCCAATATAAAATAGGAGTCCAAAAATATGTCTTCAGATCAGGTATTGATATTTGATACGACCTTACGCGATGGGGAACAGGCGCCGGGCGCCTCGATGTCGATCAGCGAAAAACTCGAGGTTGCCCAGCAGTTGGCACGGCTGGGCGTCCATGTGATTGAGGCGGGTTTTCCCGTGTCCTCGCCGGCCCAGTTCGACGCGACCAAGCTGGTTGCCGAACAGATTCAGGGTCCGGTGATTTGCGGTCTGGCCCGTGCTAACGAAAAAGATATCGACGCCGCAGGCAAGGCCCTGGCCCCTGCGAAAAAACGTCGTATCCATACGTTTATTGCGACAAGCCCGATCCACATGGAGTACAAACTCAAAAAGACGCCGGATCAGGTCTTGAAAATGGCTGTCGAGGCCGTGAAATACGCAACACAATATACCGACAATGTCGAATTCTCACCAGAGGATGCCTGCCGCAGCGACTTAGCTTTCTTGTATGAGATTCTGGCCGCAGTCATCGAAGCCGGCGCGACCACGCTGAATATTCCGGATACCGTAGGGTATGTATTGCCCTACGAATACGGCCAGATTATCGCCAAACTTAAAGAAAACGTCAAAGGCATCGATAAAGCTGTCATAAGTACCCACTGCCACAATGACTTAGGGATGGCCTCAGCCAATTCACTGGCCGGTGTTCGCAACGGTGCACGTCAGGTCGAATGCACGATTAACGGTATCGGCGAGCGGGCGGGCAATGCATCCATGGAAGAAATCGTCATGGCGATTCATACCCGGCCGGACTTCTTCCCTAATATTACGACCGGGATCAAGACGACCGAGATTTACCGTACCAGCCAGTTGGTATCTCAATTGACTGGCTTTGTCATTCAACCAAACAAAGCCATTGTCGGGAAAAATGCCTTTGCCCACGAATCCGG
>DLFY01000258.1:12017-16973 GCA_002482415.1 Phycisphaerales bacterium UBA7708 | reverse complement strand
TCATTGTGGTTGTTGTGAGCAAAGCACTTATCGCATGAAAAGCCGGATCGTATCCGGTTGTTTTTATATCCGCTTTTATCGAAATTATCGGTCGAACGCAAAAATATATATTTTTTTCATCCAATCGGCGACAATAACATCTCTATATAGTTGTGAGTGATATGGATTGTTATGCTGATACTTTGGAGCAAGCAGAAAATTGGTGTTATGGCCCTGACTGACAAGACACTTTTTATAGAATTATATTCAAGAGAACAAAAAAAGATATTTTTGTATGTTCTCAACATGGTGCATCATTGGTCCGATGCCGAAGACATTATGCAGCAAACGGCGGCCGAGATGTGGAGGATGTTTGATCACTTTGAAGCAGGAACCAATTTTGCCTCCTGGGGCATTGCAATCGCCAGATACCGAATCCTTGACTATCGCAAAAAACAACAGAGCAAAGGGCTTTTTCTGAGTCTTGACGTGTACGAAAAAATTACACAAATCATGTCTGAAAATGAACGCCATTATGAACAACGGAAGAATGCCCTGCAGGGATGTCTTAACAAATTAAAAGATGCCGACCGCAGAAAGCTGTCGATGCATTATGATGCCGGTTTGCATTACAATCAAATTGCCGAACAATTGAATATCTCTAAAACCGGCATCTATAAAATCATGGCACGAATTCATGCGAATCTCCAGAAATGCATCAGGCAGACTCTCTTAGTGTGGGAAACCAATGCTTGAAAAAAACGATCATTTGGATTTTACGGAATTGTTTTTACTGGCTTTGCAGGGAGAGATTACTCCCGAGCAGATGAAACAGTTTGACCTGATGCTGAAGACGGATCCGGCAAAGATTCGGGATTATGCTGAACTGATGGAAATCTATACTGAACTGTCTTCCGCGGGCAGCATTGAAGTATTCAATAAAACCAGCGATACCCGTGAGAAGCATAATACCTTATTGCATCTGCTTGCAAATGAAGAAAACAGATCTCCGGCCATAGAGGTTCCTGTTCCTGAAAAACCCAAAGAGGTGATTCACAAGGTACAAAAGGAAAATATCCGGTACAGCGTAAACCGGAATTCGCTGATAACCCTGTGCGCAACGGCTGCGGCAGCCCTGTTATTGTTTGTGTTTGTCTATTTTGTTCCGACGACAGATTATGAAGTCGCTGTATTGTCGGACAGCATTAATGCCCGATGGGGTAACGTGGACTGGGAGATGGAAAGGGGAGTCTCCATTTTTACCGGTCGAAAAGATATTGAGCTGCTGGAAGGCTGTGCTAAATTTCAATTTGATAATAATACCCTGGTCACGATTGAGGGGCCGGCATCGTTTCACATTCCCGGCAGAGACCAGGTTACACTTCGATATGGCAAGCTCTATGCCATTGTACCCCATCAGGCAATCGGGTTTTCTGTGTATACGGACAATGCGAAAATTATCGATTTGGGCACTGAATTTGGAGTGCAGGCTGATATTCATGGAGGGACCTCTCTGTATGTGATGCAAGGCAAAACAAAACTGATTGCCGGCGCGAAATCAATGCAGGACGGCGTGGAAGTCGGCAGGGGGGGGGCCAAAAAGATTTCTGGCCGCACATCGGCGATTTCCGACATCGCATTTAATGACACCGTATTCATTCGAAACATCAATTCCGAAAATCAAATCATCTGGAATGGACGCTCTACTCTTGACCTGGCGGATATCGTCAGAAAAGGCAACGGCCTGGGGACCGGCAGTTCCGAAGAGCGTTTAAATTATGAGAAGGGCTTTACCACGGAGATACGCTGGGGTCATACGTCAATTTTTGAGACCTATGTGCCCATTGAGGACGCCCCATTTATTGACGGCATTTTTATACCGAACGGCAGCACCGTCGTCAGCAGCCGCGGTGATGTATTTGAGGGATTTCCGTTCACCAACGGGGTTTATTGTGCGGATTTGATTGCCAATCCGAAGCCGGGAGCATTCGTTATTGACGGACAGCCCCGTACGATTCAGTTTGGCGGACAGGAATACAGCGATCTCGGTAAATCCTGTATTGTCATGCAGAATTCAAATCATGGGATAACCTTTGATCTGGATGCCATTCGCAGCGGCTATCACTTGAAGATTCATCGATTTGAATCCGAAGTCGGGCTGGTCGATTTTGACGGGAAACGGTCCAATGCGAACTTTTACGTGCTGGTGGACGGCCAACTGCGTTATTCGCTCGTTGGGTATACCCAGAAGGGAATTTTGAACCGTGTTTCGGTCAACCTCAGGGATACGGACCGTTTTCTGACATTAGCGACATCGGAAAATGTTGATCAGGTAGATTATATGGCCAACAGTACGCTTCATGAGAACTGGTGTGTTTTTGCCGACCCCGTTCTGGTGCTGGAATCAGGCGATCAGGGGTTTTGATTTGAGACAAAACAAGGGTGCGTTGTTCAAAGGCGGGGCCGTTGTATACACTGCGGTGGTAAAGCGGTTGCCGGAAGCCGAGGTTTTTTTAAGCCGCGCCAAAACGGAATAATTTGAACAGGACCGGCATCGCCTGTTGGAAGGTATTTACACCGATCATGGATTGGATTGCCGTGCGTATAAAAGAGTGTTTCGTTGAAATAATGTTTTTTTGGAGGATTTACAATGAGTAAGTCAATGTTTGCTGCAGTAGTTGTGTTTGTGATGGGGGTGTTGTCGCCCCTGGCCCTGGGCGACGTCAAGGTGGACGATCACTTTGACGATGGCGCAATCGGAACCAACACCACGGGCGTGGGGACCGGGTTTAATTTCTGGGACGGTCAATGGAGTGCCACCGTCACGGAAGCGGACTCCAAAGTACTTCTGAATAACCCGGTTCATGGCGGATCCCGATGTTCGATTGCCTCCAAGGATGGAGCGGCTCTGGGCAATGGCCTTTCGCGTTTCGAGTTTCGAGGCGTCAGCTTTGCCGTGGCCAATAACACCACCAGCGGATCGACGGCTCGGAATATTATCGGTGTCGAGGGAAGTTCTCTGGCCTTTGACTACGACAATGGATTGCCGACCGGGTTCTGGATTCAGTTTGAAAACAATTCCCTGACGGCGGCGGGCGGCGGCGGCGGATGGAACGGGACCTCGGTGTTGTTTTATGAGGCCAATGACGATACCAAAAAAGTGCTGGCGACCTGGACCTTTGACACGCTGAACTGGAATACGGGAACACGCAACTTTACCCCGGTACTGGATATTACTCTGGATATCAGCCCGGATGGTTATGAACTGACGATTGAGGGCGACACGATCACCCTGCTGTCGGGTTCACTGGCCGGGTCATTTGCGGCTGCCGGCTTCACGAATGAATTGACTATGGGATATGCAGCCTCATTTATCCAGTCGGAAAACCCCAATGTCAACATTTCAATCGATCGCATACTTATTACCGAAGATGTCCCGACAAAGATTGCGATTGATGAACCGGCCAATGGCGAGCCTTATGCGCCGATCAACCAGGATTTGAGCTGGATCGTAATAGACCCGGCAGTCACACATATCGATCTGTATTTCGGACCCGAAAATGATCCGAATCTGAGCATGAAGCCGGCGTATAAGAAACTGTCCAAGGCTCCGGCGGCGACGACGACATGGGATACGGGCACCCTGGCGTACAGCACGACGTACTACTGGAGAGTGGATGCGTATGAACCCAATACCCTCGGCGGACCGGATATCAAGACAGTCGGGTCGGTCTGGAAATTCACAACCGTCGGCCAGTCGGCCACGGTCAGCGCGGTAAGTCCTGCCAAGAGTGTCGTCGATGCGGGAACGGCCAGTCTGACCCTGTCGGTGACGGCTGTCAATACGACCTCGTATCAGTGGTACAAGGTGGGTACGCCGGATGCGGCATTGTCCGACGGGGCGGATTATTCAGGGACCCAAACCAGCACCCTGACTATCTATGATGTGCAACTGGCCGATGAAGGGCAGTACTATTGCCAGGTTGACAACGACATGTCCGGAACCGATCCGGTCAACAGTGCGGCAGGCCTGGTGATGACCAAGCGTCTGATAATTCATTACCCGCTGGATGAGGTGATAGGCGGAGTGTCTCCGGATGTGGTTGGCGGATTTGGTATGACGCTGATGACTACGGGTGCGGATTATCCCAGTCTGGTTGAGGGTGTGCCTCAACTGGGTACGGGTTCGGCCCTGTCTTTCAATAACCTCAATCCGGCCGACCCGAACGTATGGGGTCAATATGCCAGCGCCGGCGACGTGGATATGGAAGCCCTGGGCAACGGCCTGACGGTTGCTTTCTGGGTCCAGTGGACTGAGAATAATACCAACTGGCAGGGTATCATCAATCGCCGGGGTTCCTGGAGCGGTGCAAATATGATGTGGCGCATCGACAAGAATCCGGGTACGGGCGAAATCAGCTTTGAGCGGGAAGGTGCCGGCGGCAGAGTGGCTACCAGCCTGGTGCAAAACAATNNATATTGTGGCCACCTATGATATCGCCTCCGGGACAACCAAGATGTATAATGATGGCGTACGGATTTCGACGGCGACCGGATTTACCTACGGCACCGGGGCCAATTCGGGATTCAAGCTGGGCTGCAATAACGACAACGCCAGCGAATTCTTCTGCGGCAGGATTGACGATGTCAGGATTTATAACTACGCCCGCAGCGCCGCCCAGATTGCACAGGACTATGCGGATGTCATGAACGTGTCGGTATGCAACAGAGAAGGTACCGAAAACATGCGGTTTGATACCAATGGTGACTGCAGGGTGGATATTACTGACTTTGCAGAACTGGCCAAGGATTGGCTTAATGACAACCGGATTTACCCGCAGCAGTAACGTTTGATTGACCCTGGTTTGAGGGCGTTCTCGCAATGCCCTCAAACCTTATTTTTTGGACTCCGGCACCAGGATTATGTCGGCGCGGCCCCAAAGGATTGCAATTGCATATACCCAACGGGTATGATTA
>DLFY01000258.1:6944-11978 GCA_002482415.1 Phycisphaerales bacterium UBA7708 | reverse complement strand
AAAATTTCAAGCAGGATCAGTATCGATATCCTCAGCGATAAGAAGCGACATTATGATTAAAAAGAATCCGCATCAAGCGTATTGGGTTTACAGTCTGGTTGTGCTGATGGTTTCAGCATGGACCGGCAGCGTGTATGGCTATCAGGGTATGGCAACGCCTAAATTGCACGTTTCGGGACGATTCCTTCAGGACCCCAGCGGCAAGAACGTGCTTCTGCATGGATGGATGCAGCCGACAGAGACCTGGTTTAACGGTGGAGGGCGGTGGTACAGCAACCCGTCCGACTGGACTAATCCAAGCAACGTCGCCGGCTTTTTGAACTATATGAAGGCCGCAGCGACCGTGATGAGCGACACCACCCCCAAATATGGCCGGGATTATGGATGGTATTGCAGTTTTGTGCGTGTCAATACCGATGCGATCGGCGGCTGGACGCAACAGGACGGCCTGGTCAACCCCACCCAGTTCAACGGCTGGATCCAGAACTTTATTGTTCCCTATGCCGACCATCTCAGGCTGCGCGGATTATACCTGGTGTTGAGCGCCACGGGGCCGATTAACACCCCCAATAACGGCTCCCGCAACGCGGGTGTTGTGGAACAGCAGCGTTTGATTACTTTCTGGCAGACGGTTGCCGGCGCTCCGGGCGTCAAGAGTGCCGACAACATTATGTTCGAGCTTATGAACGAGCCGGTTGACATCGAATCGTCGCCGGGCAACGGCGACTGGGGCAATCATCAGGCCAAGTACTTTGAGGCTTTCAGAAACTGGATACAACCTGTCATTAATGTGATTCGGGATACGGGGGCTGACAACGTGATATGGGTTCCGACCCTGGAATGGCAGGGTTCGCCTTATCAGCATGCCTTGTATCCCTTTACCGGCTCGAATTGCGGCATCGCGTGTCATTTTTATCCGGCGTATGGCGGCGTGTTCGACAATCCCACGAAAGTGCAGAACCTGTGGAACTCGCAATACAAGCCTGCTGCGGATTTGTGGCCGATGTTGATTACGGAATGTTTCTGGTTTCCAATGCCGGATGACCCCGGGAACCTGTGCAATGGGACCACGGCGGGTTTCGGCAATGCGATCAAAAAAGCCATGGATAACCAGGGCAATGTCTCATACCTCGTTGGTTTTCTTGGAGATCTTCTCGACAATCTGAATAATAATCTTCCGGCGGATTGCAGCCTGAGTACAAGAGAGGGGGCACAGGCCTATTTCGACTGGCTTCCGACATATACCTGGGCCGCACCGACGAATCGTCCGATGGGATTGAGTGCGACGATGATTCTGGATACCCAGGTCAACCTGGTCTGGACGGCTGTGCCCAATGCGGCAAGCTATAACATTAAACGCTCAGCCGCCGGCGGCGGTCCCTATACGACCTTGTCGTCGGGTATCACTGCGACACGCTTCATCGATACCAGTGTGACTGCGGGGCAGACGTACTATTATGTCGTCAGTGCCAACATGCCGGACGGTGAAAGTCCCAACAGCAATGAAGCGATTCCGGCCATGGTTCGCAGCTATCTGAAATTTAACGAATCCAGCGGCACAACCGCCTTCGATGCCACCGGATACAACTGGAACGGCACGCTGGTCAACGGTCCGCTCTGGGCGGCAGGAAAATACAGCAATGCCGTCGATCTGGACGGAACCAATGACTATGTGTCTTTGCCGACCGGTGCGGTTAACGGTCTGACGACCTGTACTATCGCGGCCTGGGTTTATCTGGATGCGGCCGGCAGTTGGTCCCGCTTATTTGACTTTGGAAACAATACCTCGGTGAATATGTACCTGACGCCGCGCAGCGGTACATCGGGTCCGGTACGTTTTGCCATCACCACGGGGGGGGCCGGCGCAGAGCAGCGAATCAATGGCCTCTCGGCTCTGCCTGCAGGCGCCTGGACGCATGTGGCTGTAACACTGAACGGCAGCCTGGGGATTCTGTATGTCAACGGTACGGAAGTCGGACGCAACAGTGCGATGACGCTGACGCCATCCTCCCTGGGCGTTACGACGCAAAATTATATCGGCAGGTCGCAGTACTCCCCGGATCCGTATCTGAATGGACGGGTCGATGAGTTCCGCATCTACGCCAATGCATTGAGTGCACCTGAGGTGGCGATGTTGTATGCCCAACAGATTCCCGCTTCAATTCCTTCGACACCGACAGACATGAGTGCGGCGGCGGTATCTCCCGGCCGGGTCGATCTGATTTGGAATGATGCTGCTGCTGCAGTGACCTATAACGTCAAGCGTTCCCCTGTTGCCGGCGGCCCCTATACCCTGATTGCCGGTGTATCAGGGACCGGTTATAGTGATATGGACCTGTCCGAATCGACGACCTATTATTATGTGGTCAGCGCTGCCAACAGCGTCGGCCAAAGCGGCGACTCTGCCCAGGCTGCTGTCACAACCCTGGCTGCTCCTCCTGCGACTCCGTCCGGGCTTGCCGCCGCAGCCGGTGATGGTTCTGTGACCCTGACCTGGAATGCCAATTCCGAAAGTGACCTGGCCGGGTATAATGTTTACCGATCCACAATACCGGGAAGCGGATATACACGCCAGAACAACGTGTTGCTCAATAGTCCGATATTTACGGATAACTATGTCAGTTACTACACGACCTATTATTATGTGGTGACTGCTGTGGATATGGACGCCCTGGAAAGTCCTGTTTCCAGCCAGGTCTCGGCCGTGCCGATGGATACCCGCGCGGTGGTGCTCAGTGCAGCGGATTTTGAAAGCGGATTTGGAGACTGGACGAATATCGCGGGAGAAGATTCCCATAACTGGACCCGTAATTCGGGTGGCACACTGACCCCCAATACCGGCCCGTCGGGCGGAGCCAACGGAAGTAGCTGGTATGTTTACCTGGAGACGTCTCCGGGCGGCGCCAACACCGCCGGAAATACGGCCATCCTGCAAGGCCCGATGATCGGCGGCTATAACCGCGTGCTGACGTTCTATTATCATCTGTACGGCGCGAGTACCGGCACACTGAATGTGGATATCTTTTATGACGGTACATGGCATGATGCCGTTTGGAGCCTTAGCGGCCAGCAGCAGAGTTCCAACGGTGCCGCCTATATTCAGGCCGCAGTGGATTTAAAGGACTATACCGGCTCGATTCGGATTCGTTTCCGGGCGGTGGCGGCGGGGGGGCCGACGGGTGATATGGCCATCGACAGTATTGCGATTACAGGCAGAGCCCTTTACGGCGACCTGAACGGCGATCATCAGGTGAATATGGATGATCTGGTGGACTTTGTTCCGTACTGGCTGCAGACCCATTGCAGTCTGGATTTAGACGGCAACTGCCTGATCGATCTGTATGAATTCGCGGAATTGGCCGGGAACTGGATGGGGAATTAATCCCCAAATCAGACTGATCCCGGGGGAAATTGTCCGCCAGAGGCATGACTATGGTTCGTTTTAATCCGTTCTGTGGTCATCCGAGCGGCAAATGATACGTGTGAAGCAGAAAAGTGACTGGGAAAATATCAGTAAACGGAGAATCTTTCATGAACAATAGGATGTTCAGAAATTGTGGAAACGAAACTTATGTTAAAACATTTTTTGCGGCTGCCGTCTTTCTTGCGGCGACGTTATCACGAGCCGACAATCCAATTGTGCAGACCCTTTATACCGCCGATCCCGCTCCGCTGGTACATGAGGGGGTATGTTATGTGTATACCTCCCACGACGAAAACGTATTAGTGAAAAACTTTTTTACCATGAACGACTGGAGGTGTTATTCTTCGACAGATATGGTCAACTGGACCGACCTTGGCTCGCCACTGTCCTATAAAGATTTCAGTTGGGCAAGAGGGGATGCCTGGGCGGGGCAATGTGTCTATAGAAACGGCAAGTTTTATTTCTATGTCCCCATGAATCGGAAAAACGCGGGTATGGCTGTGGGTGTTGCCGTATCCGATAGACCCGAAGGTCCTTTCAGGGATCCCATCGGCAAGCCGCTGGTGTGTTCCGGCCATGGGGATATCGATCCAACCGTGTTTATTGACGATGACGGTCAGGCCTATCTCTACTGGGGTAATCCGAATCTCTATTATGTGAAGTTGAACGAGGATATGATATCCTATTCCGGCCAGATCAACAAGGTGCCTCTGACTACGGAAAGTTTTGGCGTCCGTACCAAAGACGACAGGCCGACCCAGTATNNGAGGAGGGACCATGGTTGTATAAGCGCAGCGACTTGTATTATCTGATATTTGCCGCCGGGCCGATCTCCGAACATATTTCTTACTCTACCAGTTCCAGTCCAACCGGGCCATGGACTTTCCGAGGCATTATCATGCCTACGCAAGGTAAAAGTTTCACGAACCATCCGGGTATATGCGACTATCGGGGGAATTCATACTTTTTTTATCATAACGGGGATTTACCGGATGGCCATGGATTCCATCGTTCAGTCTGTGTTGAAAAATTTGAGTATAATGAAGACGGGTCAATCCCGACGATTAATATGACCAAAGAGGGAGCGCCGCAGATTGGCTGTGTCAATCCTTACGAGACTGTACAGGCCGAAACGATCTGCTGGTCATCCGGTGTTAAAACGGAAAAATGCAGTGAAGGCGGCATGAATGTCTGCGATATCGAAAATGGCGACTATATCATGGTCAAAGGGATTGATTTTGGGGACGGGGCTGCATCCTTTGAAGTTCGGGTTGCATCGGAAGTCGGCGGCGGAAGTATTGAACTGCGTCTCGATAGTCTGACAGGTACACCGGCGGGAACCTGTGTCATTGCTGATACTGGCGGCTGGCAGACGTGGGTGACCCGGTCCTGCACGGTCAGCGACGTCCACGGTGTCCACGACCTGTATCTTCGATTCGCCGGCGGATCGGGAAAACTCTTCAATGTAAACTGGTGGAAATTCACTGCCAAAAAGACCCAGAATACCCCTGAATCTTGATTTTCCAATTAAATGCATTTGTCAGGCCCCGGCAAGTGGTATATGATGCAGGGCATTCGATTTTTAGTAATTATACCCAACGGGTATGATT